>DASUSA010000237.1:0-2858 GCA_036375335.1 Candidatus Limnocylindria bacterium | reverse complement strand
CGGATCTCGGTGGTCGATCCGACCTTTGTGGAAAAGCCGGTCTGCCTCACCAGAGCGGAAGTCTAGGAGTGCGGAAGGAGACCGCTCGGATCGATCGGCTCGTCGCCGCGCCGGATGACGAAGTGGAGGGTCACACAGATGACCTTCACGAGCCGCACCACGCGCACATCGTGCCAATGACCACCGACTCAGGAGTCGCTCGGCCGCTAGCTGCCCCGTTCGGTCGCGGGAATCGTGCGAATGTGGTCGATATCGCTTGCGGCCCGCCGGGTGATCGCCGCGACGAGCTCGGCCTCGCGCAGCCGAATCTCGCCGGACCATGTCGCATCGGGCACCGCGACGACGAGCGCGCGGCCAGCCAGCCCGACGGCCCGCGTCACACCGGCCGCCGGTCCGAAGACGTCGCGTGCGGCCTCGGGCCAGGCGTCGAGCGCCGATACGCGGGCAAGGTCGCGCTCGAGGCCGAGCTTCCGGAGCGCACGCTCGATCGCGCCGCCGATCGGCCTCATCCGATGATCCCATCCTTCACCCGCAGCACGTCCGCGCGCTCGATGAGCCGTTCCGGAACGCCGGCCTCGAACGCCGCCGTCAGCAGCGTCTGTGCGTCCTCGGGCAGCGCGTCGACCAGCGCGTCACGCCGCCCCGGATCGAGCTCGCTCAGCACGTCGTCGAGGAGAAAGACGGGGAGCTCTCCGACGCGCTCGCGGATCCACACTGCTTCCGCGAGCTTGAGTGACAGCACCGCGCTCCGCTGCTCGCCGCGGGACGCGAAGGTCGGGAGTGCCCGGCCGAGCGCGCTGACCGCGAGATCCTCGCGGTGCGGCCCGACGAGCGTGGTCCCCTGCCACACCTCGCGATCGCGCTTGGAATCGAGCAGTGCGAGGTATGCGGCTTGACGCTCCTCGAATGTGTCGCCCTCGACCTGGGCCGCATACGCGAGCGAGAGCGCATCCGCGCCACTGAATCGCGTCGCGGCCTCGCGGAACGGCGCGACGAGCTCGCGGACGGCTTCGAGCCGGCGGAGCGAGATCGAGGCCGCGAGCCGCACGAGCTCGCTGTCCCAGAACGCAAGCTCCGACGTCGGCCGGCCTTCGTCCCGCAACACGCGGAGCAGCGCGTTGCGCTGCTCGAGCACCCGCCCGTACTCGCGCGATTCGGCGCGATGCCGCTTGTGCACCTGGCCGACCATCGCATCGAGGTAGCGCCTCCGGGCGCTCGGCGCTTCGGCGAGCAGCTGGACGTCCTCGGGGAAGAACGACACGACCGCGAGCTCTCCGATCGCCTCGTCGGCGCGCTTGCCCGCCCCATCGAGAAGGTACCGCCGTGGCCGGCGGCGCTCGCCCTCCGGTGGGGCGAACAGGAGGACGTCAACGGTGCGCGCGTCATCGACGCGCTCGACGCGCGCGGACACCCGCGCCGTGTTCGCGCCCCATCGAACGAGCTCAGCGTCGTCGCGGGCGCGTGGTGAATCGCCGCGCGCGATGAGGTGGATCGCCTCGAGCACGTTCGTCTTGCCGGCGCCATTGCGGCCCACAAGGGCGGTGACGCCCGGGGCGAGGACGCGTTCGGTCCTCGCGTAGCTCCGGAAGTCTTCGAGCAGGATCCTCGCGACACGCATTTCGTCTCTATCGTGCGGCCGGACCGGCTACGCCGGCCTGGCCGAGCCCTCTACGAAGGTATTCGGAGCGGCATCACCACGTGCAGGTAGCTGTCGTCGCCGACGATGCGCACGACGCCTGGGGCCAGTGGTCCGCCGAGCTCGAGGGCGACCTCGGACGCGGCGAGGCTCCCGAGGGCATCGGCGACGAAGCGCGAATTGAAGGCGATCGCGGTCGCCTGACCCTCGACCGTGGCGTCGACGCGCGAGGTGTTGTCGCCGACCTCCGCCGCGGTCGCACTCACGATGAGCGGGACCTCCTGCGCGGGATCGACCGCGAACCGCACGATGTTCGCGGCGTCGCGGGCGAAATACGAGGCGAGCTTCGTCGCCTTGAGCAGCTCGTCGCGCGACACGGTGACTTTGGTCGAGTGGCTCGTTGGGATGACCTGCCGATAGTTCGGGAACTGGCCTTCGATGATCCGCGACACCAGGTCGGCCTCCTCGGTGTGGAAGATCACCTGGCTGCCGTTCGGCGTGACCAGGATGTCGACCGGCGAGTCGGAATCGTCGACGATGCGGGCGACCTCGAACAGGCTGCGGGCCGGGATGATGATCTCGACCTTTGGGTCGACCTTCCCAAGGAGCGGCGCCCGCCGCACGGACAGGCGGTAGGGGTCGGCGGCGGCCATCGTGACCTCGGTGCCCTCGAACGTGGTGAGCACCCCGGTCAGCACCGGCCGCGAGTCGTCCGTCGCGGCGACGAACGCCACCTCGTTGATCATCCGACGCAGCACGCCCTGGGCCATCCGGGTGGTCGGCTTGTCGGGGATCGCGGGGATGATCGGGAACTCCTCGGCGTCGAGTCCCTTGAGGTTCGCCTCAGTGGTGGCGCTTTTCAGATGGATCGTCTTCGTGCGCACGTTCAGTGCGATCTCGATCGGACCTGCGGGCAGGGAGTTCACGAAGTCGGTGAAGAGCTTCGCCGGCACGGTGATCGCGCCCTCATCCTCGATTTTCGCCGGCACCCAGCAGTTGACGCCGATCTCGAGGTTCGTCGCGGTGAGCTTGAGCCGGCCACTGTCGGTCTTGAGGAGCACGTTGCCCAGGATGGGGAGGGTTCCTCTCGTCGAGACCCCGCGGCCCACGATCGACAGACCGCGCGCGAGGTTCTCTTGGAGACAGCTGACCTTCACGTGAGTTCCCCCTCCACGTCCTCGTAACTAGAAGTTGATCAGAACGCCAGTCGCAGTAGTAGCGA
>DASUSA010000236.1:0-8130 GCA_036375335.1 Candidatus Limnocylindria bacterium | reverse complement strand
ACGGCGACCGAGGTGACGCTCTGCGATGCGGCCCACGCGGCGACGAGTGTCAGGACCAGCGCGAGCACGAGCAGCAGGACCCACCAGGCGAACGGGCGGCCCACCGCCAGCGTGCGTTCGCCGGGCTCGTAGATGATCCCGCCAGGGGCTTTGAGCGGAGTCTCGGACACCGCGCGGATGCTAGCGGCTGCCGCTCCCGACGGGCTCTTCGGCACCGGTCGCGGAGGCGACCAGCTGCTCGAGCAGTACCTGCGGCTCGCTGGCCATCGCGCCGATGCCGTGCAGCGCGTGCAGCGCGCGCGTCCGGTGCGACGCGATCTCGCTCTCAAGCTGCTCGCGCGTCCCGAGCTCGTCGAGGATCTCGCGAATGCGCACGACGCTCGCCGCAGCGAGCGGTGCCGGCGGCGCGAACAGCGCGGCGAGCTCGGTCCGGAGGCGCGGCGACGCCTTCTCGAACGCCATGACCACCGGAAGCGTCTTCTTCCGCTTCACCAGGTCGTTCATCTCGAGCTTCCCGGTGCGCTCGGTCGAGGCCCAGATCCCCTGGAGGTCGTCGTACGCCTGGAACGCCTGCCCGAAGTCGTCGCCGAAACGCGCCAGCGCCTCGCGGACCTGCGGATCCTCGGTCGCGAGCACCGCCGCACCTTCAGCGCACGCCGCGATCAGGGCCCCGGTCTTCTTCGCGGCCATCGCGCGGTAGCGCTGGACCGTGATGTCGGTCCGGTCCTCGAAGGTGATGTCCAGGAACTGGCCCTCGCAGACCCGCACGCAGGCCTGGTCGATCAGGCACGCGAAATCGAGGATCCGCTCGGCCGGGAAGCTCCGGTCCCGCAGCCGTTGCACGGCCAGCCGCGAGGCCGCGTACATCCCGTCGCCCGTGTTGATGGCCTGCGGGACGCCCCAGACGGACCACACGGTGGGCCGGTGATGGCGGGTCGGATCCTGGTCCTCGATGTCGTCGTGGATGAGCGTGAAGTTGTGCAGCAGCTCGAGCGCGGCCGCCGCGGGGAGCACCGCCTGCGGGTCACCGGCAAGCGCCTCGTACACCAGGACGCACATGAGCGGCCGCATGCGCTTCCCGCCACCCGGCCGGTCCATGTCGAGGCCGAGGTGGTACAGCATCATGCCGTAGAAGGGCTGGAGCGCCGGCTCGGCCTGCGCCAGGACGTCGCGGATCTCTTGATCGATGGCAGCGATGCGCGACGGGGATCGGCCCGAAGTGGTCACCGAATTCCGATGGTAGCCCCTACCATTCACCGTCGATGGCATCACGCACGTACCGTGCCGAGGCGATCGTGCTCAAGACCATTGACTTCGGCGAGACGGATCGCATCCTCACGCTCCTCACCCGTCACTTCGGCAAAGTGAGCGTCGTCGCGAAGGGCATCCGCAAGCCGACGAGCCGTCTCGCAGGTCATGCCGAGCCCCTGACGCACGCCACGTATCAGCTCGCGCGCGGCCGGAACCTCGACGTGCTCACCGGAGCGGAGTCGCGCGCGCTCTACCGCGCGCTGCGCGAGGACCTCCACGGCATCGCGGCGGGGTGGTACATCGCGGAGCTTGCCGACCGGTTCGCTCTCGAGCGTTCGCCGTCGGCGCCGCTGTTCGATCTCGTCGAGAGCGCGCTTCGGCACCTCGCCGCGGGCTACGCCCCGGCGCTGGTCTGCCGCTGGTTCGACCTCCATCTGCTCGATCGGACCGGATTCCGGCCGGAGCTCGGCCGCTGCGTGCAGTGCCGCACCTCGCCTGACGAGATCACGAACGCCTGGATCGTCGATGCCGGCGGCCTGGTCTGCGCGACCTGCGCCCCGATGGAGACGCACGGTCCGCGTGCCTTGACCGTGCGCGCGCTGAAGTCGCTGCGCTACCTGCTGGTGAGCAATTTCGACGGCGCCTCGCTCCTCCGCGTGGACGACGCCCTCGCGATGGAGCTCGAGCGGCACCTCCGCTCGTTCATGCAACACGTCCTTGATCGCGACATCAACGCCGCGCGTCTGCTCGACGAGCTCGCGCGGATGCCCCGTCCGGCCCCCGCGACCACATGAGCGAGGGCCCGCCTCCGGAGCTCTTCGACAAGCTCGTGTCCCTCGCGAAACGCCGGGGCTTCGTGTTCCCATCGAGCGAGATCTACGGTGGCGCCGGCGCGACGTGGGACTTCGGGCCGCTCGGTGTCGAGCTCAAGAACAACGTGAAGCGCGCCTGGTGGCGCTCGATGGTCCAGCTGCGCGACGACGTCGTCGGTCTCGATGCCGCGATCCTCATGCACCCGAAGGTGTGGGAAGCGTCGGGGCACGTAGAGAATTTCACGGACCCGCTCGTTGAATGTGCCAACTGCAAGCACCGCTACCGTCTCGACGAGCTTCCGAAGGGCGGCGACGGGCCGTGCCCGAACTGCGGCGAGAAGAAGCTCGGCGCGCCGCGGAAGTTCAACCTCATGTTCAAGACGTTCGTCGGACCGGTGGAGGACGACGCGTCCGTCGCGTGGCTTCGGCCTGAGACGGCGCAGGGCATCTTCGTGAACTTCGACAACGTGCAGCAGTCGATGCGCCGCAAGCTCCCGTTCGGCATCGCGCAGGTGGGGAAGTCGTTCCGGAATGAGATCACCCCTGGCAACTTCATCTTCCGGTCGCGCGAGTTCGAGCAGATGGAGATGCAGTACTTCGTCCGACCGGAGGAGGCCCCGCGGATCTACGACGAGTGGAAGGAGACCCGCCGCCAGTGGTACCGCGATCTCGCGCACCACGACGACCTCTTTCGCTTCCGCGAGCACTCCCCTGAGGAGCGCGCCCACTACGCCGCGATGGCGTTCGACATCGAGTTTCGCTACCCGTTCGGCTGGAAAGAGCTCGAGGGCATCCACAACCGCACCGACTTCGACCTCAAGCGGCACTCGGAGTATTCGGGGAAGAAGCTCGAGTACTTCGACGACGCGACCAACGAGCGGTTCGTGCCGTACGTCATCGAGACTGCGGTCGGCGCGGATCGCGCGACGTTCGCGTTCCTCTGCGCGGCGTACGACGAGGAGCCCGATAAGGAAGGCGTGCGCGTCGTCCTTCGCCTGCACCGCGACCTCGCGCCGTACAAGGTCGCGGTCCTGCCGCTGTCGAAGAAGCCGGAGCTGAGCGAGCTGTCGCGCGCGGTCTGGGCGAAGCTCCGGCCGCATTTCCAGTCGACGTACGACGAGACCCAGGCGATCGGCCGGCGGTATCGCCGCCAGGACGAGATCGGCACACCGCTCTGCGTCACGGTGGACTTCGACTCGCTGACCGACCAGGCGGTGACGATCCGCGACCGCGACGACATGACCCAGGTCCGGGTGAAGGTCGAGGAGCTCGTGCCGGCGCTCCGGGAGAAGCTCGGCCTCGCCTGATCTCGCCGTCGCCGCACCGGCCGCGCTCGCGGTCCTCTTCTTCACCGCCGGGCTGCGCACGCCGCTCCTCGCCCTTTTGGCCCTGCGGCGCATCCGGATCCTCGCGCTCGTCGCGCTGCCGTACGGCGCCGCCCTCGGGGTCGTCGCGCTCATCGGGCCGGCGCTCCCGGACCCGGATCGCCTCGGGCTGACCGCCGTTGCGCTCGCGCCGGCCCTCCTGACCGCGCCCGCGCTGGCGGCCGCGATCGGCGGCCGGATGGACCGGACCGGCGCGCTCGTCGTCGGATCCATCGGCATGTGGCTCGTGCTGACGCTGACCCGCGGCCCTGATGCGGCGACCGCGGCGCAGGGCGCGATGCTGCCGTTCATCCTGGGCGCGGGGGTCACCTCGGTCGCGCCGATGCTCCCGCAGCTCGTCCGCACCATTGCGCAGCGAATCGGCGACGCGGCATTCCTGGTCTTGATCGCGATCGCGGTGTCGGGCGCCGGCGGGCTGAACGCAGCGAACGGCCTGGGTGCGCTCGCCCTGTTCGCGGCGGTCACGGCCTGCGCCGTGATCGTTGCGCGGATCGGCGGCGTCGATCTTGGCTCGGCCCTCGCCGGCGCGGGCTCGCGGGATCCGGCCGTGGCTACCGGCCTCGCGATCGCGCTGGGCGGATCGGTCGCCATCCCGCTGTACTCCGGGGTCCTCCTCCTGGCGGGCTCGGCCATCCTCGCGCTGCGGAATCGCCGCAAAGCTCGGTAAGCGCCTTGCGCGTGGCTGGGTGCCCGCCGACCATCGAAGCGTGGTCTACCTCCCGGCGATTACAGCGACCGTGGCCGCGGTCTTCGCGATCGTCGTGCTCCGCCAGTACGGCAGCCATCGCCGGACCTACCAGCTGATGTGGGCGGCGGGCTTCATGATGTTCGCGATCGCGGCTTTCGCGGGCTACCTCGCGCGGAACGTCGGGCCGACGGGTGCCGGCTACGCCGATTGGTATCGCGTCTTCTATCTGTTCGGCGCGATCCTCAACGTCGCCTGGCTGAGTCTCGGGACGCTCTACCTGCTCGCGAAGAGGCGGTGGGCGGATGTCGCACTCGTCTTGGTTGCGCTCCTTTCGGTGATCGCGGCGTACGCGGTCGTATCGGTCCCGGTCGATGCGAGCGCGGCGGCCGACAGTGGTCGCGGCTTCCCGAACGGCTCGCTCGCGCGAGTCCTCGCCGGCGTCGGCAGCGGCCTTGGCAGCGTTGTCCTCATCGGCGGGGCGCTCTGGTCCGCCTGGATCTTCCTCCGCAAGCGCCACAACGGCCGGCGCGCGATCGCCAACGTGACCATCGCCGTTGGAGTGCTGATCGTCGCGGCGGGCGGCACCGCGACATTCACCGGCGCATCAGGCGTTCTGGAGCTCGCGAATCTCGCCGGGCTCGCGGTGATGTTCGCGGGGTTCCTACTGATCGGCTAGCGCCGGGGATCCTCCGGGTCATCGCCGGCGAGCCGCCCGGCGAAGCGCCGCGCGATCGTCGTCGCCGCGGCGGTGAGCGCGGCCATGCCGGCGCCCCAGAGCGCATCCTTCGGCCCGTGCTGCTCATCCTGCACGTCGGCCATCTCCTTGCGGAGCGACTCACGGAATCGCTTGCGCGCGCGGCCCTTCAGCCGGTCGACCCGGCCGCCAAGGCGCTCGGCGATGCGCTCAATCTCCGAGTCTGGTGTCTTCCGGCGAGCATCACGGACCTTCTTCGCGATCGTGACGCCGGCCAGCGCTACGACAGATCCCAGCGTGCCGACGGTCGCGACGGGCTGACGGCGCAGCAGGTTCCGCGGGTCGACGTCCGACTTCGCGCGCTCGACCAGCGCGTCGACGTCATCGTCGATCTTGCGCCGGAGGTCGGCTAGCTCGCGTTCCGTCCGAGCACTCGGGCTTTCGCCCATCGCACCGTCTCCTTTATCGATTGGATCGAGCGGGTCGGGCCCCGCAGCTCCAGTCGCTTGTAGCCGCCCCACCCGACGAGCCCGGCGATCGCGCCGAACAGCCCGAGCGCGATGAGCGCCGAGGCCCAGAGGGGCAGCCAGATCGCGATGAGGCCGATGATGAACACCGCGAACGAGATGAGCGTCAGGAACACGAAGGCGAGGGCGATCCCGAACCACTTCGCCGCATTCAGGTTCGCCTTGACGATCTCGGCGATCTCCTGCTTGGGCAGCTCGATCTGCTTCCGGATGTAGGTCCGCACGTTGTTGCGGATCCGGCCGATGAGCGTGCTGTAACCGGGGCGTTCGTACACGGGCCGCGACTCTAGCATCGGGACGCCGCATGAGCAGGAAGTGCGCCATGCACCCGTTCGGTCGGAGTCGAGGCCCATAGATGCTTAGAGACGTGCGAGAGGAAGCTGCCAGCGGCGTCGGTCGCTCGACCCGCCTGCCCTGGCGGGAGCTCTACGACGCGCACGCCGCTGAGCTGGTCGGCTACCTCTGGAAGCTGACCGGAGACCGGGAGGCCGCGACGGATCTGATGCAGGACACGTTCACCGCCGGGATGCGCGATGAAGCCGCGCTCCGTGAGCCGGCCAAGGCCCGCCCGTGGCTCTTCCGCATCGCGACGCGGTTGGCGATTAAGCGACTGCGTCGGGCCCGGCTCATCGCGTTCGTCCCGTTCGCGGGCACGGAACGATCGGTCGAAGGCGCTCCAGACGTTGAGTCACTTGCGGTGCGCGAGGCGATGGGTTCGATCTCCGCGGACCAGGCGGCAGCGCTGGTGCTGCACTACGCGCACGGGTTCACCCGCGCCGAGATCGCGGAGCTCGTCGGCCGGAGCGAGGAGACCGTGAAGTCACGCCTCGCGCGCGGCCGTCGCGCGTTCCTCGCGGCCTACGACCGGCAGGGAGGACGTCATGAGTGACGAACAACGCGACGACGAGCGCGTGCGCGGGATCATCGGTCGGCCACCGGATGTCGCAGTCCCGCCGTTCGAGGCGCTGCGTCGCGCGCCGGCCCGCTCGCCGCGGCGGTCGGTCGCGCTGACGCTCGCGACCGTCATCGTCGCCGTCGTCGCGCTGTATGCCGGACAGCAGCTGTCGACGTTCCGCCAGCAGCAGGCGTCCCCGACGACCGGCGTCGCGGCGCCGAGCGCGACGGCGGGTGGGAGCCCGACGGCGTCTCCGAAGGTCGTCCTCCCGCAGCCGATCCCGCAGCCGGTCACCCGCACGAGCGCCGCGGCACAGGTCGCGTGGCTCGCCACATCCGCGCAGGACGGCACGGCCGAGCTGGTCGGCGTCGATCCGAGGGGCGCGATCGTGGCGCGGATGCCCTGGGCCGAAGGACGCCCGTATCGCTCCGCTGACGGAACGCTGATCGTGATCGTCGCGGACGATCACATCAGCACGTATTCGGCGCTTGATGGCTCGAAGCAGCGGACGTACCCCCGCCAGCCGACGGGTGGCGTGATCGACGTCGCGTTCAGCCCCGATGGCCGGTGGATGGCGTTCATCGGCGCTCAGGCGTACGTCCAGGTCATCGATCTGCGCAGCGGCCTGACGCAGACGACGCCACTGGCGAGCGATCCGAATGCGGCGACGCCAGGGATGAGCGGCACGGTCACCGGCCCGATCTGGTCGACGCTCGTCTTCGCGCGCGACTCGGCGCGGCTCTACACGATCATCGACTGGGGCGGGCCATTGCGGCTGACCGCCTTCACCGTCACGCCGACCGGCCTCGCGCAAACCGCCACGGCCGTCGCCGGCATCGCCGGCGCACACCTTCCGACGTGCTCCGGACCGGGGCTCGCGACGCGCGTGCTGCCAGACGGCGGGACGCTGATGGCGTTCTGCAACTACGACGGCGACGTCTGGATCATCGACCTCGCGACGCTGACCGAGATCGCCGACATCCGGACCGGGCAGACGAACCCGTTCGAGCAGGCTCCGATCTTCACGCCCGACGGGCAGCTGGTGTACCTCCGAAGCCAGTCGAAGCTCAAGGTGTTCGACGTCCGCACGCGGTCCGTTCTCGGACCGGCGTTCGCGCCGAAGACCACCAGCGACCCCGGACCGTTCAGCTGGCTGTTGGGCCAGGCGAACGCGGGCTACGTCGCACCGACGATCCCCGTATCGCCCGATGGGACGAAGCTCTACTGGAGCGGCAGCGGCGGCATCGAGGTGCTGCGGATCCCGGACCTCAAGCTGATCGGTCAGCTCTCGCCCAGCCTGGATCTGAACGAGGTCTGGGTATCGGGCGACGGCAAGACCTTGTACGCGACCGGCTCGAAGAACGAGCTCTACGTGGTCCCGGAGGCCGGCGGCGCGCCGATCACGGTGCCGGTCAACGGCGTGTTCTTCGCCTCGGAGCACGGGTAGCCGACTCTGGCACCATGAGCACCTCACCACGGGAGGTGCGGGATGCCGTCGACGCGCGCGAAGAAGGCCACGGCAGCGGCGCTGAAGGCGAAGGCCCAGAAGTGGGTCTACCTGTTCGCCGCCGGCAAGGCCGAGGGCAACGCGAAGATGCGCGCGCTCCTCGGCGGCAAGGGCGCCGGCCTTGCTGAGATGACGAACGCAGGCCTCCCGGTGCCCGCGGGCTTCACCATCACCACAGCGGCGTGCAACGCGTACTTCCAGAACGGCAAGATGCTCCCGCCCGGACTCTGGGATCAGGTCGAGCGCGGCCTCGCGGCCGTCGAGAAGGCCACGAAGAAGAAGCTCGGCGACCCGAAGGACCCGCTCCTTGTGTCGGTGCGCTCCGGCGCGGCGATGTCGATGCCCGGGATGATGGACACCGTCCTCAATCT
>DASUSA010000235.1:0-3494 GCA_036375335.1 Candidatus Limnocylindria bacterium | reverse complement strand
GGTTGCGGCCCTCCGCGGCGCGCCCGCTCGGGCTCCGGCTGCTCGTGACCCTGCTCCCGATGATCTACTTCGCGCTGTATTTCGCGGTGATCGGCACCCGCTACGGGTTCGGCTGGTCCGGCAACTTCCTGTCGGGCTCCGTTGTGCTCTGCGGTGCGCTCGGTCTGCTGCTCAGCTTCGTCGCGATGCCGCCAGTGAGCGACGCCGACTAGCGGTCCGCTCCCTGCTAGGCAAACCCAGGTGCCTTGGAGGTGCAGCGCGGGCAGGGTCGCTGCCGCCTCCCGTCGATACTCGCGACCTTGACGAGGAACGTCGGGACATGGGGAGAGTCAGGCGAGCGGCGCGGTGGCCAGGCATCGTCGGTGCGGAGCGACGTTCCGCATTGGTTCAGATGACTTCGGCTTCGCGAGAGGACTCCAT
Organism: Candidatus Limnocylindria bacterium; assembly: GCA_036375335.1. Lineage (GTDB taxonomy): Bacteria > Chloroflexota > Limnocylindria > P2-11E > P2-11E > UBA4735. The sequence continues at coordinate 3,074 of DASUSA010000235.1, read as the reverse complement.
CGTCGCGGGATCGCACGCGCGCAGGGGGACCCCCACCTAGGATTCGCCGGTGCGTTCAGCTGGCGCAAGGGAGGGACTCCGGTTGGGGGTTGCCCTCAGTGCGTTGGTCCTCGTTCTTGCGTACGTTGGCCTCTCGCCTGCGCTCTCGTGGGTTCCCGAGGCACTTCTACTCGTTGTTGCCCTATTTCTCCCGCTCGCGGCCTTCGCCATCGCGGGCCGTCGCGGGAGTCGCCGCGGCGGATCCTGGGTGGCGGGTGCGTTGGCTGGCGCGATAGCGGGAGCGATCGCCGGCGTCGTCGGTGGCGTCACCTACGTGATCCTCGGTAAGCCCCCGCTGAACATCGCGGTCGGGCTGGTGCTCGGCCTGAGCGGCGGAACGGTCGTCGGAGCTTGTGCAGCTCGTGCCCGGAAATGGCCTGAATTACGACCGCACCCATCGGCCAGCGACGCAACGTGGGAAGCGACGCCGCCCCCACCTCGAGGTAGGTAGCCGGATGTCTTCGTGAGACCCGAACCGGATTTTCGCGCTTGGACAGGTTGGAGGAGGCTCGGTTCTTTCCTTGGGCACATGCTGGAGGAGCGTGCGCCGATGCCGAACTCCGACCGGCGATCTTCGCGCTGGGTTCGAGTGGCCGAGCGGCGAGCGCAGTGGCTCGAGTATCGCGCAGCTGGTCGGCGCAGTCCGTCCCGAGCATTCCAGGTCGCCGAAATCAAGGACGCTCGCGGCTCGAATTGGCCGCCGCGCCGGGGCGCGTGGAACGGAGCGCAAGCTGATCGTCCCATGACACAGCCGATCGGTCTAGCCGGCGAACACCTGGGCGAGGATCCGCACGCCGAGCGCGATCACCACACCATTCGCAGCGACCGTTAGCACCGTGCGCGCGCTGGCGCTGAGCCGGCCGTGCAGCGAGCCGCTCAGGATCGCGAGGATCGCGTGCCAGGTGAGCGACGCGATGAAGACCCCGACGATGAACGCGAGCGAGTCGTTCAGCACCAAGCCCGCGAAACCAAGTGCGACCGCGACGAAGTACGCGAGAGTCGCGGGGTTCACCATCGTGATCGCGACGAACCGCAGGTACGTCGCGACGAGTGCACGAGCGTCGGTGGACCCGGCCGACGGTGCCTCGCGCCGGGCGCCGAGGATCCCGCGGAGCCCGAGGCCGACCAGCACCAGTCCGGTCACAACGCGCAGTGGTGGATCGATCGCGCCCAGCAGGGGTACCACTGCGGCGCCGGCGAGCACTGCGATCACGCAGTACATGCCGTCGACCGTCGCCGTGCCCCAGCCCGCGGCGAGGGCCGCCGGGAAGCCGCGCTGCAGGCCGATCCGAACGATAAGCGACGTGACCGCGCCGGGCGGCATCGCGATCGCGAAGCCGGCGACGAGGCCCGTCAGAAAGGAGGACATGCCCCGAACGCTACAGAAGGTCGCGGCTGGCGCGCTCGATCTCCTTCACCAGCCGCTTCGGGTTGGTGACGATCTGCTCGAGGGCCTGTGCGATCGTGCGCCGGTGCTCCGCCGGCAGGTCCGGCGGGACCTCGTCCTCGTCGAGGATGTCGATCGAGCCGTCGGGCTTCACCAGGACGTCGATGATCAGATCACGCCACGCGACGCGCGCCTCGCTGATCTCATCGACAAGACCGACGTTGAAGTAGTACCCGAGCGTGCGGCCACGCTCGAGCCAGTGATAGACGTTGTACGGCCGGTCGGTCCAGAAATGGCCGGCGGTGTAGCCGCCCTTGGGGAAGACCATGCCGCCGACGTGCCAGTCGCGCTCGAGCTCGTAGCGGATCACCGCATGCGTGCCGGGTTCGATGAGCAGCGCGCGGCACGCGAACTCCTGCACCGTGCCGTCGAAGCGCGTCTTGCGCTCGATGATCGGACGGTCTTTTGACACTCCACTACGCATCCGTAGCATGACTATGGCGTGAGAGAGCTGTACCAGGTGGTGGAGGTCGGTCCCGCCTGGTATCAGGACAACATCCCGTGCCAGGAAGCCTGCCCGGTCCGCACGAATTGCCGCGGATATCTGAATCTGGCGGCGGCCGGCGAGTTCGAGAAGGCCTGGGAGCTGGCCCTCGACCCGAATCCCATGGCCAGCATCTGCGGGAGCGTCTGCGCGGCCCCCTGCGAGACGGCCTGCCGGCGCAAGGAGGTCGATAAGCCGCTCTCGATCCGCTACGTCAAGAAGTTCCTCTCCGACTGGACCCACGACAACGTCACGGTCGATGGGCAGCCGTACCGCCAGCCGGCGCCGCCGATCTACGGGCCGCCGGCGAAGAAGGTCGCGATCATCGGGGCGGGCTGCTCAGGCCTCGCCGCTGCGAGCGACCTCGCGAAGCTCGGCTTCGGCGTCACCGTCTACGACGCCCTCGACCAAGCCGGCGGCACGGCCCTCGCCGGCGTCCCGCCGTTCCGGCTGCCGCGCGAGGTCATCGACCGGGACGTCGCCGGCATCGTGAACGAGAACGTCGAGCTCAAGCTGTCCACCTACGTCGGTCGCGACATCAAGCTGCGCCAGCTCACCGAGCAGTTCGACGCGGTCCTGGTGACCGCGGGCTGCTTCGAACCGACCTACATCGGGATCCCGGGCGAGGACAGCGAGGGCGTCATGGCTGGGATCGTGTTCCTCGAGCGCGCCTATCGCGGCAGGCCGGTCGAGGTGGGGAAGCGCGTCGTGGTGCTGGGCGGCGGCTACACCGCGATGGACTGCTCGTCCACGTCGTGGCGGCTCGGCGCCGAGGAGATCTACATCGTCTACCGCCGCAGCCGCGACGAGATGGTGGTGGACGAGGAGGAGCTCGGTGAGACCGCGCGCGAAGGGATGGAGTTCGTTTACCTCGCCTCGCCGGTCGAGGTGCTCGCCGACGCGAGCGGCCACGTCCGCGGCGTGAAGTTCGTCCGCAACCGCCTGGGAGCGCCCGACGCCAGTGGCCGGCGTGCGCCCGAGCCGATCGAGGGCTCCGAGTTCGAGATCCCCTGCGAGACCGTTCTGCTGGCGCTGGGCCAGGCGCCCGACCGCACGTTCATGAACGACTTCGAGCCGTTCCGGGTGAAGCGCTGGCGCGACGTG
>DASUSA010000234.1:0-2605 GCA_036375335.1 Candidatus Limnocylindria bacterium | reverse complement strand
AGGGCGCCGAAGGCGCGACGCCGGGCGAGGTGCTCGGGTCGTTCCTGCGCCAGCACTACGCGGCCGCCGCGACGTTCCCGCCGGAGATCGCCGTGCCCGAGGCGATCCCGGACGCCGAGACGTTCATCGCGTTCGCCGAGGAGAAGCGGGGCACGCACGTCGAGCTCCATGTCCCGGTGCGCGGCAAGAAGCGCCGGCTCATCGAGCTCGCCGTGCGGAACGCGCAGGACGCGCTCGAGCAGGAGCGGGTCCGCTGGCTGAGCGACAAGGGCAAGACCGACTCCGCGCTCGCGGAGCTGCAGCAGGCCCTTGGGCTCGAAGGCCCGCCGAAACGGATCGAGTGCTTCGACGTGAGCCACGTCCAGGGGACCAACGTGGTGAGCTCGATGGTCGTGTTCGAGGACGGCAAGCCCGCGAAGCAGAGCTACCGGCGCTTTCGCGCGAAGCTGAGTGACCGCAACGACGACTTCGCCAACATGCGCGACACGTTGCGGCGGCGGTTCGCTCGGAGCGCCGCGGGCGAGTCCGACGGGTGGCCAGTGCCCGACCTCGTGATCTTGGACGGCGGGAAGGGCCAGCTCGCCGAGGGGATCGGGGCCCTGTCGGACGCCGGCCTGCTCCAGATCCCGATCGTCGCCCTGGCCAAGGAGCGCGAGGAGCTGTTCGTGCCCGGCCGGCCGGAGCCGATCCTCCTCCCGGCGCGCTCCCAGGGCCTGTTCCTGGTCCAGCGCATCCGGGACGAGGCCCACCGGTTCGCGGTGACGTACCACCAGCAGCTGCGCGGGAAGCGAGCGGTCCAGTCGGTGCTCGACGAGATCCAGGGCGTCGGGCCGGCCAAGAAGCGCGCCCTGCTCCGCAAATTCGGCTCGGTGAAGGGGATGCGGGACGCGACCGAGGCCGACCTGGCCGGGGTCGCCGGGGTCGGCCCGGCCCTGGCGGAGCGAATCAAGCAGGCGATCGACTGACCCGTTGAGGTCGACCTCAATGATCCGCATATTCCGCTACACAACGTTGAGTTTGCGTTGACAATCCGGTAGTCCGGCTCGCACAGTCAGGTCATGGCGAATCCGGTCATCGGCCGCTGTCCCATCTGCAACGAGTCCCTGCGCGTCGTCCGCCTCGACTGCGAGGGCTGCGGGACGCGCCTCGAAGGGACCTTCACTCTCGGACGGTTCCAATCGCTCACCGCGGAGCAGACCGAGTTTCTCGAAACGTTTATCCGCGCGCGCGGGAACTTCAAGGATGTCGAGCGCGAGCTCGGGATCTCCTATCCGACCGTTCGATCGCGGCTCGACGCCGTGATCCGGGCACTCGGATTCCCATCGCAAGCGGAGCCGGACCGGGAGGCCGAACGACGCAAGGAGATCCTGCGCGAGCTCGCCGAGGGAAAGATCGCGCCCGACGACGCCGCGACGCTGCTGGAGGCTGAGTGATGAGCGACGAGAACGAGGCCCGCCGCAAGACGGCGCGCGAGGAATTCGAGCAGGCGCGCGAGCGCTATTACCAGATGCGCCAGCAGGAACGCGATATGCGGCACCAGGAACGCGACCTGCGCAAGCAGGAGCGCGACACGGAGCGCGAGGCGAATCAGCGCGAGCGCGAGCGGTCGCGCGACGAGCGCCGCACGCTCCGTGACGAGATCCGCCGAGGGCTGCACACGAGCCTCGGGAACGATCTCGGTCACCACATCGGTCGGAGCATCCGCGAATCGATGAGCTTCAAGTTCGACCTCGGCGATCTCGCCAGCGGCGATCTCGCCGACGGCGATGAGTACTCGGAGCTCATCGAGCGCGAGTTCACCGTCGGCCACCTGCCGCGACTCCACGTCCACAACGTCTCCGGCGACACGAAGATCGCCGTCGGCGAGGACGCCAAGATCCAGGTCAAGGCGCGAAAGCGCGTCCGCGGCACGAGCGAGGAGCGCGCGAAGCGGCTGCTCGAGAACGTCGAGGTCCGAATGGACCAGGAGGGCGATGAGATCACGCTCAAGCCCCACCTGTACGAGCAGGATCGCGGGTGGGCCGACCTGTTCCGCGGCGGCCGCGTCGCGGTGGACTTCGAGATCACGGTGCCCCGCGAGGTGCGCATCGAGGCGCACACCGTGAGCGGTGACCTGGAGCTCGGCGCCACACGCGGCCCACTCGAGGCCCAGAGCGTGTCCGGCGACGTGCGGCTGGATGATGTCCAGGGCCCGCTTCGCCTGAAGACCGTGAGCGGCGACGCCGTCGTGACGGACTACGCGGGGCAGCTCGTGGCCAACACGGTGAGCGGCGACCTCACCTTCCAGCACGTGCGGCTGCACGGATCCGAGATCATCACCGTGAGCGGCGAGGTCCGCATCGACGGTGAGCTGGACAAGGCCCGCGAGCACCGCCTCAAGACGATCAGCGGTGACGTCGACCTTCGGCTGACGGGCGGCTCGTACGACATCCGGTTCAGCAGCATGAGCGGCGACCTCGATAGCGAGCTCGAGGGCGAGGTCAGCGTCACCGGCCGGCGAGACAAGCATGTGATGATCGGCGCGGCGGAGACCAAGGTGACCGTGAAGACGATGAGCGGCGACCTCGAGATCCGCGCCTCGGGCGGCGAGGCCCCCGCCGCGACC
>DASUSA010000233.1:0-2077 GCA_036375335.1 Candidatus Limnocylindria bacterium | reverse complement strand
GCAGCGGCGATCGGAGCGTTCCTAGCGCGCTAACGGGGCCATCGCGCTGGGCCACCGGCGCAGCGGTGCGTCCGGACCGTCATGTGTCGCGATCACCTCGCACGCGATGCGGAACGCCGTCACGATCAGCTCGAGCGGCAGGGATGGGGTCGCAGTCCCGGTGGTCATCTCGGGCGTGCCCGGGACATGCAGGTACGTCGTCGGCAGATCGAGGCCGCGATCCTTGGCGTGACGAAGCATGCCGTACAGCGTCGCGTTGCTCACGTACGCGCCGCCATCCCACGAGACGTGCGCCGGGATCCCCGCGGCGTTGATCGCTTGGGCGATCGCGCGCACGGGAGCGGTCGCGAGCAACGCGTCGGGCCCCGCATCGTCGCCGTCGGATCGCTGGGCGCTGAGCGCCCGGTCGGCGTTGTCGGCCTGCCAGGGGACGTCGCCGATCGCGTGGGCGATGGCTTCGACGCTGATCGCGGGCCGGCCGAAGGACAACCCGCCGATCACGAGCCCGTCCGCAGGCTCGCGATCGAGCTCGCGGACGATCGTCGCGACCGATTCGCGCCAGACCACCGGTACGCGCAGGACGTCGATGCGGGCCGGGCCGGCAGCCACGCCCTGGAGCTGCTGCGCCGCCTCCCATGACGGGTTGACCCCGCGGCCGGCGAATGGCTCGAAGCCGGTAAGGAGGATCCGCATCGCACCGAGTCTGCTCCACGGCCGATACTGCCGCGCGTGACCGCGCTCGATGCCGACCCGGTCGCCGACCTGCTCCGGGCGGTCCCGTTCTTCAGGGGTCTTGACCGCGTCGATCTCGCGCGCCTGCTCGGGGCGCTCGAGGAGATCCGGGCGGAGCCGGGCGAGGTCATCGCGCACGAGGGCACCGAGGCCGATGCGCTGTTCCTCCTGGAGCGCGGCCAGGTCGCGATCACGGTCGCATCGCCGGACGGCGAGATGGCTCTTCGCGAGGTGCGTGCTCCAGCGCACTTCGGCGAGCTCGGGCTACTCCTCGCCCGCCGCACCGCCACCTCGCGCGCGCTCACCGAGGTCGTCGCCTGGCGCCTGCCGCGCGCGCGATTCGAGTCACTGGTGAAGGACCGGCCGCAGATCGCCTTGGCCGTCGCGGCCGCGCTCGCCGATGCGGTCGATCGACGCTCGCGCGAGTACATCGGAGCGCCTGAGCCAGAGCGACGCCCGGAGGAACGCGCGCGCGAGGACCGGCCGCCATCTCGACACACGACCCGCGTTCTCGGCGCGCTTGCGGCGATCGCGCTGCCGCTGGCGTTGTGGAATGTTGGACCTCCGAGCGGGCTCGAGCCCGAGGGCTGGCGCGTCGTGCTGCTACTCGTCGGCGCGGCTATTGCCTGGCTCACCGAGCCGGTGCCGGATTTCGCCGTCGCGGTCGCCCTCGCCGCGGCGTGGGGCGCCACCGGCCTGGTCACACTGGCCGTCGCGTTCAGCGGCTTCGCCAGCTCATCGTGGCTCCTGGCGCTCGGCGCGCTCGCGCTCGCGGCGGCGATGGCCCGGACCGGCCTGCTGTTCCGCATCGCGCTGTTGCTGCTGCGGGCGTTCCCGGCGACCGCGACCGGCCAGCTGTTCGCGCTGCTCTTCGGTGGGATCCTCATTACGCCGCTCGTGCCGCTGTCGGTCGCGCGCGTCGCCGCGATCATGCCGGTCGCGACCGAGATCGGGCTATCACTCGGCTACGCGCCGCGGAGCAACGGCAGCGCGCGGCTCGCCTTCGCCGGGCTCGTGGGCTATTGGTATTTCTCGAGCATCTTCCTCACCGGGCTCGCGACGAACTTCTTCGTGCTGCAGCTCCTCTCACCCGCCGAGCGCACGCGCTTCTCCTGGATTGGCTGGCTCGGCGCAGCCGCGCCGGTCGGCGTGCTCTGTCTGGTCGGCGCGGCCACGGCGCTGCTGGTCCTATTCCGGCCCGAACGGGCCGCGGCGCGGATCCAGGACGCGACCCGGCGGCAGCAGCGCATCCTCGGCCCGCTCTCTCGCGGGGAACGCATCGCGATGGGCGCCGCGGGGCTGATGCTTGCCGGCCTCATCGCGCAGCCGGTCCTGAACGTCGAGC
>DASUSA010000232.1:0-2439 GCA_036375335.1 Candidatus Limnocylindria bacterium | reverse complement strand
ACTACCTCGACCTCGCGATCGATCACGACCCATATCTCTTCTGGGGCTCGGTGAGCGGTTGCCTGACCCGGTTGTCGTCGAGCGCGCTGCTCAACGTGACCGCCGGCGCGGGAAGCGTTGTGCCGACCTATATCGTCGACTCCTGATGAGCATCAACGAAGAGGTCCAGCGGCTGACCATCGGGATCGAGGAGGAGTTCCAGATCGTCGATGCCGAGGGCCAGCTGAAGAGCCACGGCGAGACCCTCATCGGCGCCGCGCGTCCGTACCTCGAGGAGCGCGTGAAGCCCGAGATGATGCAGTCGGTCGTCGAGATCGGCACGCGCATCTGCGCCGATGTCGGCGAAGCGCGCAAGGAGATCACGAACGCGCGCGGTACCCTGGCGACCCTGCTCAAGCGCGACGGCCTCCGGCTCGTCTCTGCCGGTACCCATCCGTTCTCACACTGGCAGGAGCAGCTCGTCACGGAGCACGAGCGCTACAAGGTCCTCGAGGAGGAGCTGCAGGACGTCATCCGCGAGCTCCTGATCTTCGGGCTGCACGTGCACGTCGGCATTCCAGATCGGGAGCAGCGCATCGAGGTGATGAACGAGGCGCGGTACTTCCTGCCGCACCTCCTTGCGATCTCGACGTCCAGTCCGTTCTGGCTGACCCGCAACACCGGCCTCAAGTCCTACCGCCAGATCGTGTGGCAGCGCTTCCCGCGCACCGGCATCCCGCCGGAGTTCACCTCCTGGGACGAGTACGAGAACTACGTCGAGCTCCTGGTTCGCACGAAGTGCATCGACGACGGCAAGAAGATCTGGTGGGACCTGCGGCCGCACGCGTTCTACCCGACCATCGAGTTTCGGGTCATGGACGCCGCGACGAGGATCGACGAGACGCTCTGCATCGCCGGCCTGATCCAGGCGATCTGCGCGAAGCTGCTGGTGCTTCGCTCGCGGAACCTCGGGTTCCGCCGCTACATGCCCGGCCTGATCCAGGAGAACAAGTGGCGGGCCATGCGCGGCGGGATGGACGCGAACCTCATCGACTTCGGCAAGGAGACCGAGGTGCCGATGCGCGATCTGGCCGAGGAGCTCCTCGAGTTCGTCGATGACGTGGTCGACACGCTCGGCTCACGGAAGGAGGTCGAGTACCTGCGGGTCATCGCGCGCGAGGGCACGAGCGCCGACCGGCAGATCCGCGCCTTCCAGAAGACCGGCCATCTCCATGCGGTCGTGGACAACCTCGCCGCCGAGACGCTCGAAGGCGTCCCCGAGGTGTCGCTGGCGTGACCGTCACCCAGGCGGTCGAGCGGCTGGTCAAAGCGAGCGTGCACCTGAGCGACACGGATCTCGGCCGGAAATATGTCTGGGAGGAGTACGACGACGACGGCCTACGGTTCGCCCTCCTCACCGCGCACCACCTCCTGCGTGAGACGACCGCGACGGTGGCCGCGGCCCGCCTCGGGGCGGGGAAGCCGTTCACGGAAGCGCAGCGCATCCTCGCTCAGGTCCACGAGGCGTACCGCGATCTGACCGGCGCGCTCGCCGCGGCGTCCGACGCCGAGCTCGATGCCGCGCCTCCCGACGAGCAGTGGCCGTTGCGCGAGGTCCTGAAGCACATGCTCGGCGCCGAGTACGGCTTCCTCGCCGCGGTCCTCACCGCCCTGGATGCCGCGCGCTCGGGCCGGCCCTCGGAGCCCGATGAGGCCGCGTTCAAAGCCCACCGCACGCCCGGCGAAGATCCGAGTGGCTCGCGTGCGGACGCGCTGAATGCGCTCTACCGCAGTCACGTCACGATCCTCCGCGCGCTCGACGGCGTGACCGACACCGAGCTTGCGACGCCGTCGTGGTTCTGGGAGGACAAGGGCTACCCGATCCGGTTCCGGATGCACCGGTTCGAGGAGCACCTCCGCCAGCACACGATCCAGGTGGACAAGACCCTGGTCGCCCTGGGTCATCCGCCGACCGAGGCGGAACGGCTCGTTCGCAATCTCCACAACGCGCTCGCCGGGCTGGAGTCCGTGGCTGGCGCCGGCGTCGGTCGCGAGCTCATCGACGGCTGCGCTGCAGCGGTCGACGCGATCGCGGCGGACGTGGAGCGGATCGCCCTTTAGTTCGTGGCCGCGAGCTCGAGCACGGTCTGGGTCGCGACCTCCCCGGCCATCGCGAGATGTTTTGGCGTGACCGTGTCGAGGGTGTCGCGGGCCGTGTGGAGCGGGCCAAAGTCGGTCCAGGACAGGATCGACGCGGGGACGCCGCGCCGGGTGTACGAGAGGTGGTCGCTCCCGCCGACGCTGGGCGTGTAGCCGAACGAGAGGCCGAGGTGATCCGCCGCGTTCGCGAGCCGCGCGTGCATCGCGAAGTTCTCGTCGGACGCAGCGAGCTCGTCCCCGCAGCAGCCTGAGACGTCGAGATTCACGAAGGCGAGGATGTTCGCCGGCCGTAGCGGCGTC
>DASUSA010000231.1:0-2768 GCA_036375335.1 Candidatus Limnocylindria bacterium | reverse complement strand
GCCGACGATCAGGAGCAAGAGCACCGGCAGGACAAGTGCGAACTCCACGAGGCTCTGGCCCGCGTCGTCGCGCTCAATGGGCACCGATCGTCGTGGCACGGTTTCATGCTAGGAGCGGGTCCGGGACCGTAGAGAGTACGTCTGGGTTAGGTAATTTGAGTCCCCCCACCGGTGCCGAACGGGACACGTGACCCGTGTCATCACATCGCAACCGCAATCGCGACACGGGCCGGACGTAACGGCCGAATGGGGTGAGGCCCTTAGAATGGCTCAGTGACACAGTCCTCAGGCACCTTCGAGCAGCGAGCCTCCCGGGTCCTCTCGCCTGTCCTCGGCCACTACACGTGGCTCGAGGTCGACCACGGCGAGGGCAGCTGGCTCATCACCCGCGACGGCAAGCGCGTGCTCGACCTCACCTCCGGGATTGCGGTCACGCCGGTCGGTCATGCGCATCCAAAGGTGGTCGCAGCGATCCAGGCCCAGGCCGCCAAGCTGTCGCACATCTGCGCCGGCGTCGCCGCGTACGAGCCGAACATCGCGCTCGCCGAGGCGCTCACCCAGATCACGCCGCCCGGGCTCGACATGGTGTTCTTCGGCAACTCCGGCGCCGAGGCGATCGAGGCGTCGATCAAGCTCTCCCGCCAAGTCACCGGCCGCGAGGCGATCATCGTGTTCCGCGGCGGCTTTCACGGCCGCTCGACGGGTGCCGCCTCGGTCACGACCTCGAAATCGCTGTACCGCAAGGGCTACGGCGCGCTCCTGCCGGAGGTCCACGTCGCCCCGTATCCGTATCCGCTGGATTGCCCGATCACGCCGGCGCACGACGCCGAGACGTGTGGGCAGCATTCCCTCGCGATCATCGAGCAGATGCTCGAGCACGACGTTCCGGCCGAGCACATCGCGGCGATCCTCATCGAGCCGGTGCTGGGCGAGGGCGGCTACATCGCCGCGCCCACGTCCTTCCTGCGGGGCCTGCGCGAGATCGCGACCCGCATTGGTGCGCTCCTTGTGTTCGACGAGGTGCAGAGCGGCTTCGGCCGCACCGGCGCCTGGTTCGCGGCGCAGCGCTTCGGGGTCACGCCCGACGTGATGACCCTCGCGAAGGCCCTGGGCGGCGGGCTACCGCTCGGCGCGGTGGTCGCCCCGCGCGCGCTCCACGAGCGCTGGAAGACATCGACGCATGGATCCACGTTCGGCGGCAACCCGGTCTCCTGCGCCTCGGGACTCGCCACGCTCAACGTGCTGAAGGATGAAACGCTCGTCGAGCGCGCGGATCTCGTCGGCAGGATCATCGTCGAGGAGCTCGCACCGCTGAAGCGCGACCCGCGCGTGCGCGAGATCCGGACCTTCGGCGCGATGGCCGCGATCGAGTTCGCCGACAAGAGCGCCTCGAAGGCCGCGATCCATGGCGCGCTCGAGCGCAACGTGCTGCTCATCACCGCCGGGTCGCACGATCAGGTCGTCCGGTTCATCCCGCCGCTGAACATCGCCGAGGACGACCTGCGCACCGGCGTCCGGGCGTTCGTCCAGGCTGCCCAGACCCAGGCCGTCGGAGCGCCCGCGTAACCCGACCCTCGCCCCAGTGCCCATTTCACAGGCCCTTCTCCGCTCGTCCATGGACCTCCGCCGGCCGTCGTGAAATCGTGTCCATTCCGCTCTTGACAGACCCCATCCACCGGAGCACTGTTCGCCCCCTGCGCCACTAGATGTTGTGCCAAGCACAGGCATCGGGACGATATCTAGTGGTTGCGGCCGCTTAGAGGAGGAGAACACGACATGTCGCACGCTTCCGCGCATGCCACTACGGACCGAGATCTTCTCCTTCTATTGCCGAGCGGGCGCGGCACTGTTCCCACCCTGACCTCAACAACTCAGTAGGAGCCCAGAAAATGGCCATTGCCGAACTACCGCCGCAGTCCGCCCGGTCCGACCGCGGGTCCTCGGGGCTCCGCTTCGAGCGTTACTTCACCCGCGACGGGCAGCACCCGTACGACGCCATCGAATGGGAGCTTCGCGACGCGGTGATCCCGGGCGAGGGTGGGAATGTCTTCGAGCAGAAAGGCGTCGAGGTGCCGGCGTTCTGGTCGATGACCGCTACGAACGTCGTCGCATCCAAGTACTTCCGCGGCAAGCTCGGCACGCCGGCCCGCGAGACGAGCGTCCGCCAGATGGTCGACCGGGTCGTGGACCAGATCGCCAGATGGGGCATCGAAGGCGGCTACTTCGCGACAAGCGATGACGCCGACGTCTTCTCCGACGAGCTCAAGTACCTCATGGTCAATCAGCACGCGTCGTTCAACTCGCCGGTGTGGTTCAACATCGGCGTCCCCGGCATCCCCCAGCAGGCCTCGGCCTGCTTCATCGTCTCGGTCGAGGACTCGATGAACTCGATCCTCGATTGGTTCAAGACCGAGGGCGTCATCTTCAAGGGGGGCTCGGGCTCCGGCGTCAACGTGTCAACGATTCGCTCGAGCAAGGAGCACCTCTCCGGCGGCGGCCTCGCCTCGGGCCCAGTCTCGTTCATGCGCGGCGCCGACTCCGTCGCCGGGTCGATCAAGTCCGGTGGCACGACGCGGCGCGCCGCCAAGATGGTCGTGCTCAACACGGATCACCCGGACTTGCGCGAGTTCATCTGGTGCAAGGCCAGGGAAGAGCGGAAGGCCTGGGCCCTCGGTGAGCAGGGCTACGACATGGGCCTCAACGGCGAAGCCTGGCAGTCCATCCAGTTCCAGAACGCGAATAACTCGGTGCGGGCCAGTGACGACTTC
>DASUSA010000230.1:0-2033 GCA_036375335.1 Candidatus Limnocylindria bacterium | reverse complement strand
GCCGGGGAGCAGCAGGTTCATCGACATGATCGGGATGCCGCCACGCGAGACCGATGGCTTCAGGGTGTTCGGCCCGGCGACGCCAGGCTTCTCGCGCACGCCGAACATCCGCGGGATCGACGGTCCGGTGATGTCGCCATCGAGCACGCCGACGGTGAACCCACGGCGCTTCAATCCGACGGCGAGCAGCCCAGCGACCAGCGACTTCCCCACGCCACCCTTGCCGGACATCACCGCGATGACCTGCTTGATGCCCTTCTGCTCGGCCATGCCCTTGACCTTCATGCCCCCACCGGATGCGACGGCGTTCGCCTCCGGCAGACCGGTCGGCAATGTGCCGGACGACGCGAATGTGTTCAGGTCGCGGAGCAGGTCGTCGATCTTGACCCGGCCTCCGCCGTGGCCCGTGGCGCCCTGGAGCACCGTCTCGCTCTTGCTGATCGCGCACGACGCGCAGCCGAGGCCGTACCGCGCGAAGATCCTGGCGGTGTCCGGCCAGCGTTCGGTAACGGAAGCGATGGTCATGTCGGGAGTGATCGCGTCGGCCACAGGGCTCCTTACGAGGCGCTCGCTACGAAGAAGCATAGGGCGCGGCCGAGGCTGGACGATCCGGCAGGGGCTATCGGAAAGACGGGACCGGCGAGCCGGACGCGAGGGCATCGCTCTGCGCCACGATGTCGGCGCCGATGGGCAGAGCCACCACTTCCCTCTGCTTGCTCGCGTTGGCGACAAGCGCGCTCACCGCGGTCGCCGTCATGGGTCTCGCGAAGAGGAAGCCCTGGAAGGCCGGGCATCCCAGGTCGTGCAGGACGTCGAGCTCGGCCTGGCGCTCGATGCCTTCGGCGACGGTCGGGATGCCGAGGCTCTGCGCGAACTGCACGATCGCGCTCGCGATGACCGCGTCGCGGCCGCCCGTCGCGAGCCGATCGATGAACGGCTTCGGGATCTTGATCACATCGATGGGAAAGCGGAGGAGGTACCGCAGCGAGGAGTAGCCGAGGCCGAAGTCGTCGACGGCGAAGCGGACGCCGCGCGCGTGCAGCTGCGTCAGGCGGGCCACGACCGCTTCGCTGTCCTGCATGAGGACCGTCTCGGTGAGCTCGATGATGAGCCGCTCTGGCGCCAGGCCGGTGCGCTCGAGCGTGGCCATGACCCGTTCGGTGCAATCCGCTTGCGCGATCTGCGACGCGGCGAAGTTCACGTTGAGGTCGAGGGGCAGCGTGGCGCTCGATGCCCAGCCAGCCATGTCGCGGCAGGCCTGGTCGAGGACGGTCCATCCGATCTCGGCGATGAGGCCGGCCTCCTCGGCGACCTGGAGGAACTGCGCGGGGGCCAGCAGCCCGAGCACCGGGTGCTGCCAGCGAACGAGCGCCTCGAACCCCTTGAGGCCGCCGTCCGCGCGCACGATCGGCTGGTAATGGACCCGAAACTCCCGGCGCTGATCGGCGGACCGAAGGTTCTCCTCGAGGTCGAGGCGCTCGACGAGCTGCGCGCGCATCGAGCGCTCGAACACCGCGTAGCCGCCCAGGCCGTCGGTCTTCGCGCGATACATCGCGAGATCGGCGTCGCGAATGAGATCCGCGGGCTTCTGCGTCGTCCCGTCGCTGATCGCGATGCCGACGCTCGCCGCGATCTGGAACTCCTTGCCCCAGACGATGAACGGCGACTTCAGCGAGTGCAGGATCCGCTCGGCGACCAAAGTCGCCGCGGACACTGACGGTACGTCCTCCACCAGGATCGCGAACTCATCGCCGCCCAGACGGGCCGCCGTGTCGAGGTCCCGGATCGCTCCCTTGATCCTCCGCGCGACTGCGATGAGGACCTCGTCGCCGGCCGCGTGGCCGAGGCTGTCGTTCACGACCTTGAAGCGATCGAGATCGAGGTACAGGACCGCCACGTTCGTGCCATGACGTTCCGCCGCGGTGAGAGCGTGCAGCAGGCGGTCGACGAACAACGCGCGGTTCGCGAACCCGGTGAGCGTGTCGTGCAGCGCCGCACGCATCTCCTCCCGCGTGCGCTTCATCGTCCGGAGC
>DASUSA010000229.1:0-2388 GCA_036375335.1 Candidatus Limnocylindria bacterium | reverse complement strand
GGTCGCGGGACGCGGCAGCGGACCCTTTGCCTCGAGCCGCGCGAGCGACGCCGCGATCGCAGCCTGTCCACGCTGAAGCTGATCGAGGCCGACGTCGACGAGCACGACCTGCAGTCCGGCCATCGCGCACACCTGCGCGATGCCGGCACCCATCGTTCCCGCACCGACGACGCCGACCTGCTCCGGCTTCGGCGGATCGACCTTCTTGGCCGCCGGCTCCGCCGCCGCCGCCGTGGCCCGCGCGTGCGATCGGCGATCGGGGCT
This sequence comes from Candidatus Limnocylindria bacterium, assembly GCA_036375335.1. Lineage (GTDB taxonomy): Bacteria > Chloroflexota > Limnocylindria > P2-11E > P2-11E > UBA4735. The sequence goes on along the minus strand of DASUSA010000229.1, from coordinate 2,124 downwards.
CACGCGCCGCTCCACTAGACCGTCTCGACCGCGAGCGCGACCGCTTCGCCACCGCCGAGGCAGAGCGAGACCACGCCCCGCCGTTTGCCGCGAGCCCGGAGCGCGTAGAGCAGCGTGACGAGCAACCGCGCGCCGGACGCGCCGATCGGATGGCCCAGCGCGACCGCGCCGCCGTTCACGTTGAAGCGGTCCTGGGCGATCCCGATTTCGCGCCGCACCGCCTCGACGCCCGAGAATGCCTCGTTCACCTCGTAGAGATCGACGTCACCGGCGCCCCACCCGGCTTTCTCGAGCACCCGGGCGATCGCGCCCGAGGGTGCAAGGAGGAACAGGTCGGGCTCGCGGGCGAACTGCGCCTGCGCGACGATCCGCGCGAGGGGCCTCGCGCCGAGCTCGCGGGCGCGCGTCTCGCCGGCGACCACCAACGCAGCGGCGCCGTCGTTCAGCTTCGATGCGTTGCCGGCGGTGACGGTGCCGTCCGACTTGAACGCAGGCTTGAGCGCCGCGAGGGCCTCGAGCGACGTGTCGCGCGGCGTCTCGTCCTTCTCGATCCGGGTGACCGCACCCTTGCGGCCCGGTACATCGACCGGGACGATCTCGTCAGCGAAGGCGCCGCTCCGCTGCGCGGCCAGCGCCTTCTGATACGAATGCAGGGCGAAGCGGTCCTGATCCTCGCGCGAGAGGTCGCTCTTCGCGGCGGCCTTCTCGGCACCGAGGCCCATGTGCCCCCCGCCGTACGCGTCGACGAGGCCGTCGCTGAGGTTCGCGTCCTCCATCGAATGCTCGCCGAGCGGCAGGCCTTGGCGCAGGCCGCGCAGCAGGAACGGCGCGTTCGACATGCTCTCCATACCGCCGGCGACGATGACGCCGTATTCGCCCGCGGCGATCTGCGACGCCGCGAGCATCACAGCCTTGAGGCCCGAGCCGCAGACCTTGTTGATCGTCGTGCACGGCACGCTGCGCGGCAGTCCCGCGCCGAGTGCCGCCTGGCGCGCCGGCGCCTGGCCGACGCCGGCCTGCACGACGCTCCCCATGAACACCTCGTCGATCCGATCGACGCCGATCCCGCTTCGCTCGACGGCGCACTTGATGGCGATCGCGCCGAGCTGCGGAGCGCGCAGCGGCGCGAGGCCGCCGAGGAACGCTCCGATCGGCGTCCGCGCTGCGCCAAGGATGACGGTGCGCTCCATCAGCGCTGCGCGCCCAGCAGGCGCGTCGCAACATGCTCGCGATAGCTGCGGATCTCGTCGCGGAGCGCGTGCAGCTCCAAGATGCGCCCATCGACCGTCGCGAGGTGCGCGTCGAGCAGCTCGATGAGCCGGGGCAGCACGGTGCGATTGCTGTGTTCGGTCTTGTACATGCCTTCGAGCTCGTGCATCTCCTGCAGCGACAGGCCGAGCACCTTGAGCTTGCGGATGAACTTCAGCCGCCGCACGTCGTCATCGGTGTAGACGCGTGTTCCACCGTCGAGCCGTTTCACGGACTCCAGGAGCCCGAGCTCCTCGTAATAGCGGATCGTCCGCTCGGTCATACCGACCTTCGCGGCGAGCTCGCCGATCCGATAGCTCGCGGTGCCCGGCTCGCCAAGCGTCGCTCGGGCCATGTCTGGCCGCCTCCCCGGTACGCCAGTTGACGTGAACTGGCAGACGGTCCGATGTTAGCCCGCGAGCTCCTGGAGCGCGAGGGCGAGCGCCCGGGCGCCAAGGACCGCGTCGTCCGCCGTCGCGAGCTCGTTCGGGTTGTGGCTACCGCCGGTCGAGCGCACGAAGAGCATCCCGGTCGGGACGCCGGCGAGCTGCGAGTTCTCGGCGTCGTGCCCGGCACCGGAGAACAGCTCCGGCGCATCGGCCCCGACCTGCTTCGCGCAGCGCAGGAACAGGTCGCGGAGCTTTGGATCGAGCGGCACCGCGGCGACGCGCGACAGCACGTCGACCGATGACCGGACGCCGCGAGCGTCGCCGATCCGCCGGATCGCAGCGCGCACGTCGCGCGAGAGCTGCTCGACGATCGCGTCGTTGCGCGCGCGCAGGTCGAGCGAGAACACACACTCGCCGGGCACGACGTTCTTGGCGCCGGGACGGACGACGATCTCGCCCACGGTTCCGACCGCGTCGGGCAACTCGC
>DASUSA010000228.1:0-5545 GCA_036375335.1 Candidatus Limnocylindria bacterium | reverse complement strand
GTCCTGGTGGCCGTCCTGCTGACCGGGTGCGGCTCGACCCTGTCAACAGGCGTCGCCGGACCGAGTTCGAGCTCGACACCGGTCCCGTGGATATCCGCGTCCGCGTTCGCAGCCCTGATGCCGACCCCCACGCCAACCCCGCGCCCCACCGGCGTGGCGAGCTGCGCGACCGGAGACGTCGTCGGCATGTTCACCGGCGGCCAAGGTGCCGGAGGATGGATCACTCGTGGCTTCGCTATCGGGAACCGGGGAGCAGCACCGTGCATCGTGGATGGTCCGACGCGCGCGACGTACCTTGACGCGCAAGGTCGGCCGATCGTCGAGACAACGCCCGAAGCGGCGACGCTCAATGCCCGCTGGGCTGTCCTCGGACCGCTCAGCGCGCCGTCGGCAGCGGATGACCACCGCGACGGCGAGGCGATGATCGGCCTTGCGACCTACGGGGACTGCGGCCCAGCGCCTGCTCTCGCGTCAGTCACGTTCACGTTCGGGCCACCGACTGGCGATGTCCGGATCCCGATGGTGCCGCCGAAGGGCGTGGGCGGGCGATGCGACGTCCCGGGCATGACGCTCGCGCTCGGCATTTTCTTGCCGTTGGCGCCAGCGTGGTGGTCGACGAGGCCGCCCGAGCCGAGCCACGCGCCATCACCGCTGACCTTCACGATCGACGCGCCAAGCATCGCGTTCGCCGGCGAGACGCTTGTGTATCTCGTCCACGTCCGCAACTCGTCAGCAGCGCCGTACGAATGGGGCGAGGTGTGCCCGAGCTATCTCGAGTGGCTCGGCGGACGCGAAGTCACGCCGACAAGCGTCCCCGGGCATCTGGCAAAGCCAGCGAACCCCGTGTACGCCGGCCTGGCGAAGGAGACCCATTTGCTCAACTGTGCTGCCGCGGGGGCCGTCGCACCGAACGGGCAAGTCGCATTCGAAATGCATCTCGACCTGCCGCGCGACGCGCTCGGGACCGAGATGCTCTGCTGGGAGCGGATGTTGTGGCCAGCGACGCAAGGCTGCGAGCCGGTCGAGTTCCTCGCCCCCCGGCCTTAGCCTCAAGCGATGCGCGATCGACGTCTGCTCCACCCGCACGAGATCCCGCTCCTCGCGCTCGGCCTGCTCTGCAGCGTCGTCAGCGCGATTGCCATCGGTTGGTTCGTGCTGGGCCTGGGGATCGCGGATGAGCTTGATCTCGGCGCGTCCATCGTGATGGGCGTGGCCGCTGGAAGCGCGGCGGGCATCGCGCTCGTCGCGGCGGCGCGGAGGCCCGGCCCTAGCGGCGCGTCCTAGGGTCGGACGACCTGCGCCCCAGCAGCGCGCACGCGCACGGCGCGACCGCGACCCGGCACACCGGCCACGCCCGCGGCCTCTTCCATCGCCGCCGTCACGCGCGCGGCGAACCGCGTCGGCGCGAACGCGATGACGCTCGGGCCGGCACCGGACAGCGCGGCGCCGAACGCGCCGGCCTCGCGCGCCGCGGCGATGATCTCCTCCAGCGCCGGAACGAGCTGCAGGCGCGCTGGCTCGTGCAGCCGGTCGTGCATCGCGACTGACAGGAGCGCGCCGTCGGCCTTGAGGATCGCCGCGAGCAGCGCCGATGCATGCGCGAGATTGAACACGGCGTCGGTCCGGGCCACCTCCTTCGGCAGCACGGCGCGCGACGTCTCGGTCGACAGCGCCGACGTCGGCACGAACAGGCAGACTCGCCACGCGCTCGGGAACGCGAACCGCGCTGCGACGGGGCCGTCTGCCGACGGGAGCGCGATCGTGAACGCGCCGTACAGCGCGGCCGCGACGTTGTCGGCGTGACCCTCGACCTCCGTGGCGACCCGCAGGAGCGCGCGCCGGCCGAGCGGTTCGCCGGCGAGCGCATTCGCGGTGAGCACGCCAGCGACGATCGCAGCGGCGCTCGAGCCGAGACCCTTGCTCCCGGGGATGGCCGAGCGCTGCGTGACGTGCTGGGGTCCGAGGTCAGTGCCGATACTCTTCGCCGCCGCCCGCGCCGCGACGACGAAGAGGTTGTCCTCACCGACCGGCACGCCGCTTGCGCCGTTGCCCTCGACATTCACGGTCCACTCACGTGCTGGGCGAACAGTGAACTCGGCGAGGAGCGGGAGCGCGACGCCGAACACGTCGAAGCCCGGGCCGAGGTTCGCGCTCGTCGCGGGAACGCGGACGCGCAGCTCGCTCATCGCAGGTCGATCGCGCCGCGGACCGCATCGAGCGTCGCGTCGACCTCGGCGATCGGCGCGGCGAGGGCGATCGCGCGGTCAGGATCCTTCATCCCGTTGCCCGTGAGCACGCAGACCACCTGCCGCGGCTTCGTCCCCGCGCGCGCGAGCTTGCGCAGTCCCGCGACCGCGGCGGCGCTCGCTGGCTCGCAGAACACGCCCTCACAGCGCGCGAGGAATCCATACGCGTCGAGGATCTCCTCGTCGGTGACCGCGGAGATCGAGCCGCCCGATTCGTCCCGCGCGCGGACCGCCCCGTTCCACGATGCCGGGTTGCCGATCCGGATCGCGGTCGCGACCGTCTGCGGATCGGCGACGACCTCGCCGTGCACGATCGGCGCGGCGCCCGCCGCCTGGAAGCCGTGCAGCTGCGGGCGGCGCTTGGACATCTTCGCCTCGCGCGCCTCGCTGAAGCCCTTCCAGTACGCGGTGATGTTGCCGGCGTTGCCGACAGGGATGCAGAGCCAGTCGGGCGCATCGCCGAGCGCCTCGCAGATCTCGAACGCAGCGGTCTTCTGACCGTCGATCCGGTACGGATTCACGCTGTTCACGAGCGTGGCCTCGCCGCTCGTCGCGAGCTCGCGCGAGAGCGCGAGCGCATCGTCGAAGCTCCCGCGCACCGCGACCACCCGGGCGCCGAAGGCGATGGCCTGCGACAGCTTTCCGAGCGCGACGTGTCCCGCGGGCAGCACGACCGCGCAGCGGAGGCCGGCCCGCGCGGCGTACGCCGCGGCCGACGCCGCGGTGTTGCCGGTGGACGCACAGAGCACGGCGTGCGCGCCGTCCTCCATCGCCTTCGCGATCGCGACGACCATCCCGCGATCCTTGAACGACCCGGTCGGGTTCGCTCCCTCGACCTTGAGCCAGACTTCCTCGATCCCGGTCTCGCGCTCGAGCGCCGGGGCGCGCACGAGCGGCGTGTCGCCTTCGCCGAGCGTCAGCCGGGGCGTCTTGGCTGTCACCGGAAGATGCGCGCGGTATCGGTCGATGAGCGACATGCGTTGGGGCATGCGCGGATGCTAGTACCCGCCGCGTAGCATTCGCGGCGTGAAGATCAGCGCGCAAGAACGGCAGCTGCTGACCGTCCTCGGGATCCTGCTCATCGTGTACCTCGGGTTGCAGGTGTTCGCGACCCTGTGGGAGGCCCTCGGTCGCGTGGCCGATGTGCTGATCATCTTTGGCGCCGCGTGGGCGTTTTCGTACGTGCTCGCTCCGCTCGTCGATCGCATCGACCAGCGCACCCGCCTCAACCGGTTAGGCGCGGTGGTCGTCGTCTACGCCGCGATATTCATCGTCCTCGGCGCGGCCGGCGCCTTCGCGGTGCCGCGGCTCGCGGATCAGCTCACCGCGCTCGCCGCCCGCGGACCCGAGCTCGGCGCGAGCGCCGATCAGACGGCGCGCGAGCTCCAGGCGAATCTCGATCGCCTCGGGATCGGCCTGAACATCGTGCCGCTGTACGAGGCACTCCCGGGGAGGCTCGCCGCGCTCGCCGGCGCGTTCGCGTCGGACGCCCTGGGTGTCATCTCCGCGACGGCGACGATCCTGTTCGACCTGTCGCTGGTGCTCATCATCGCGTTCCTCATGCTCATGGATGGCGACCTCCTCTGGTACCGGTTCACCGCGATGCTGAACAAGGAGCTGCGCAGCGAGTTCGAGCTGCTGCGGATGAGCATGGACCGCTCGTTCGGCGGATTCATCCGAGGCTCGCTCATCTTGGGGCTCCTGTACGGCATTGCGACGCTCGTCATCGTCGCGGTGTTCGGCGTGCCGTTCTCCGGCGTGCTCGCGGTGTTCAGCGGCCTCGTTGTGATGATCCCGTTCTTCGGCCCGATCCTCGCCATTGTGCCGGTGCTCGGAATTACGTTCCTCGCGGTGCCGAGCGCGTTCCTGCCCGTCGCGATCCTCTCGATCCTGCTGCAGCAGGTCATGTTGAACGTCGTAAGCCCGCGGATCATGTCGAACGCGATCGGCATCCATCCACTCTTCGTATTCTTCGCGTTGCTCCTCGGCTCCAAGATCGCCGGCTTCTGGGGTGTGCTCCTGGGCGTGCCGATCGCCGGCGTGATCAACACCTTCATCCGCTACACGATCGAGGTGAACTCCGGCCGCCGCCAGCGCACCCAGGCGGCCGCGCTCATGGAGGACACCCCCGTCGAGGCCGCGAAGTGAGCGCGCGCAAGCACATCCTCGTCACGAACGACGACGGGATCGAGAGCGAGGCGCTCGGCCCACTCGTCGACGCGCTGTCCGCGCTCGGCGAGGTCGACGTCATCGCGCCGGAGCGCAACTGGAGCGGCGCGAGCCACAGCATCACGCTGTTCCGGCCGTTGCGCTGCCGGCCGACACGCCTGCGGACCGGCCAGGCCGCGTTCATGACCGACGGCTCACCCACGGACTGCGTGCGCCTCGCGGTCCTTGGGTTCCTGAAGCAGAAGCCGGACCTCATCGTGAGCGGCATCAACCGCGGCGCGAACCTCGGCGACGACATCACGTACTCGGGCACGGTGGCCGCGGCGATGGAGGGCCTGCTCTCGGACATCCCGTCGATCGCAGTCTCGATCGGCGCGTTCGGGGCGAACCTCGATTTCTCCGTCGCAAGCGAGTTCGTCGCGCTCATCGGTCGCAACATCCTCGAGAAGGGCTTCATGCACGACGCGTTGCTGAACGTGAACGTGCCGCACTTGCCGCGCGAGCGCATCGCCGGCGTCGAGGTCACGCGGCTCGGGAAGCGCAACTACCGCGACCAGCTCGTCGAGCGGCTCGATCCGTACGGCAACCCGTACTACTGGGTCGGCGGCCCGGCGATCGCGGACTTCGCGGAGCCCGGCACCGACGTCGCCGCGCTCCGCGACGGGAAGATCAGCGTGACGCCGATCGCACTGGACCTCACGAGCCACGAGCTCCTCGAGGAGCTCGCGACGTGGGACTGGGGCTGGAGTGCGCCGGTGGGGCTGCCCGCCGACAGCGAAGAGGACGCCGAAACGCGCGGAGCGACGCGGCGGCTCTAACGATCGAACGCGACGGCGTCATCGTCGATCCAGCTCGCGACGGTCGCCGGCTCCCGTTCACGATCTGGGCTCCGGGCCACGCGGGGCGGTATCCGCTGGTCCTGTACTCGCACGCGAGCTTCGGCCACCGTCGCCAGTCGAGCTCCCTGACGAGCCATCTCGCGGCCCACGGCTACGTCGTCGCAGCGGTCAACCACACCGGGAACACCGCGGCTGACCTCGCGGCCCGCGGCGACCGGACGCGATCGCCGGAAGAGCTCGATGCGTATGTCAGGCAGATCATCGCCGATCGGGTGCCGGACCTGCGGTTCG
>DASUSA010000227.1:0-3243 GCA_036375335.1 Candidatus Limnocylindria bacterium | reverse complement strand
GAACCCGACCTGATCGTCCGACGGCTCGGTCGCGCGGTTCACGTTGAGCACGCCGAGCGCCTTGGCTCCGACGAGCAGGGGCAGGACGATCGCGTACGGCACATCCTTCGTATAGGTGTGCGGCAGGTCAGGTCCCGCCGGACCCTTGACGACGATCGGCTGGCGCCGCTCCATCGCGCGCCACGAGATCGCCGGGCCGGCCGACAAGGTCTTGCCGACGAGCTCCGCGCCGCGCGACGCGCGGACCACGAGCGCGTCCCGCGTGCGGTCGTACACCATGAGCGACGCCGATCCGTATCCGACATCGCCGGCCGCTTCGAGGATGAGCGCGAACAGGTCGTCGTCGTTCGTCGTCGCGCCCACGCGGAAGGTCGCGCGCTCCAGGCCCCGCAGGAGATCCTGATCGGACACTGACCGCCGCAATTGTGACCGGCCGGCGCGGCAACCGCGGAGCTAGGCGGTCATTCCCTCGACCAGGCCGTTGCGAACGGCGTAGATCGCGGCCTGCGTGCGGTCCGACACGCCGAGCTTCTCGAGGATCGCGGCCACGTGGCTCTTCACCGTCTCGGGCGAGAGGACCAGCCGCTCGGCGATCTCGCGGTTGCTCATCCCTTCAGCGACGAGCGAGAGGATCTCGCGCTCGCGCTTGGTCAGGTTGCGGGCCGCCGCCGGCACGGGACCCTGCGGCTTCATCTCGCTCAGCATGCCCTTCAGCATCTGCGATTCGATGAACGCGCCACCGGTGGCGACCTGGCGGATCGCGTCGACGAGCTCTTCCCGCGACACGTCCTTCAACAGGTAGCCGGCGGCGCCGGCTCGGACGGCCTCCCGAAGATAGGCGGGGTTTTCGTGCATGGTCAGCATCACGACCGCCGTCCGGGGACGCTCTTCCTTGATCTTCTTGGTCGCCTCGAGGCCGTCCATGTCGGGCATCCGGACATCCATCAAGATGACGTCCGGCAGCTCGCGCCGGGCGTACTCGACGGCTTCGCGTCCGGTGCGGGCTTCGCCGACGATCTGGAGGTCGTCGGCTTTCGCCAGCATCGCGGCGATCCCTTGGCGGACGAGCTCGTGATCGTCGACGAGCAAGACTCGAATGGCCATCGAGCAGGCATTCTAGGGTCACTCCCTTCGATCAATGCGCCGGGCGAGGCGAAAGGAGCGGCGAAATGGGCTGGCGAGCGTCGTGACGCAGGCCGAGCGCGCGCTGGCATCGTTGCACCTGCGCGCGCGCGTCGCGCTCGCGATCGCCGCGCTCCTCTTCGTCGGCATCGCCTTTCAGACCGAAGTCGCCGGTCCCGAGGTCCCATCGCGCGCCTTTGCCGTCGGCGTCGCGCTCGCGATCGCGGCCGCGCTCGAGGAGGTCGTCGCCCGCCGGGCGCGGCGCCAGATCGCGGCCACCGCCGGGACGGTGGCGGAGTTCTTCGCGCTCGCCCTCGGGGTCGCGCTGTTCAACCGCTACAACCCGCTGGTCCCGGCCGTGCTGCTCTGGCCGATCGTCTTCGGCGCCGTCACGCTTCGGATGTCCTATCTCCTGTATCTCGCGGCCATGGGCACCGCGATCGTCGTCGAGATCGGGGCGCTCCGGCCAGGCGTGTCCTATGCCGACATCGTGAACGGCCTCGCCTGGGGCGGGCTCTACTTCAGCTCCGCCGCGTTCGCCGGGGCGCTTGGCACGCAGTACCGAAATTTTCAGCGGCGCACCGAATCGGCGTACGCATCGATCGCCACGATCACGGCTGCCACCTCGTACTCGGAACTCGCCCGGATCCTGTTCGCGTACGCCGAACGCGCGCTCGATCTGCCCCAGGACACGCCCGCGGCGCTGCTCTTCGACGAGGGTGGGATCGGGACCCTGAACGCGATCGAGGCGAACGCCATCGACCCCGAGCAGCGCGCCCGCTTCCGGCTGTCGGGCGAGACGGTCGAGACACTTCGCGGGCTTGGTGGCGACGAGGGTGCGTTCATTGCCGGCACGGCACTACCCGCGGTTGCGGGCGCGCCGATCACGCTCCGCAGCGGCCATCCGTATGTGCTGCCGCTGCGCGACGCGCGGCGGCTCGTTGGATTCGCCGTGTTCGCGTCGAGCCGCCGCCGCCGGCTGACGGTTGAGCGCCGGACGGAGCTCGCCCGGGTCGGCGATCAGGTCGGCACGACCGCGGTCCGCATCCGCGGTGGCCAGGCGATCGAGGCGCAGCGTAGCGCCCTGGCCGGGCTGCTCGAGGCGCACAGCGCGGAGCGTTCCGAGATGCAGGTCGCGACCTGGCTTGCCCGCAGCGCGCGCGACATCGCGATCGCTCACGACGTCGCGGTGCTGCAGGACCTTCCCGACGGCGGATCGCGAGTGCTGTACGCGATCGGCCGCACGGCGGCGGAGATCGAGCGGGGCTGTGTCGCCCTCGTCGACGAGGTGCGCCACCGCGGTGTCGCCGTCGTCATCACCGACGGCGCGCGCGAGCGGCGCATCCAGATCCCGGCGTTCCTCCGGGCTGGCGCGACCGCCCTTATCCCGGTGCGAGGGCAGGGGCTCTACCTCTTCGTGCACGAGCCGCAGCGCGAGGGCCTGACGTCCGGCGTCCTGCAGCTGCTCGTCGAGCTATGCGATCAGGCTGCGACCCTGCTCGCGAGCGCATACACGCCGCCTGCGACCATGGCCCCGGGTCCGGCCGTCGAGCGTCGTCTCGCCGCTGTCCTCGCGCACACCCGCGGTGCCGCGATGGGTGGCGAGCGCGAATCGCGCGCGCGCATCGTGGACGCGTTCCGGCTGGCGGTGGAGGGCAACCAGCCCGTGCTCGCCGGATCCGGCGAGCGGGTGGCGGGGATCGCCCTCGCGATCGCCTCGACGCTCGGGGTCGAGCCCGCTGCACGCGACGACATCTACGTCGCCGCACTGCTGCGCGACGTGGGCGAGCTGGGCATCGACCGCCGGGTGCTCGAGATCCCCGGCGAGCTCACCGACGATCAGCGGGAGGTCGTTCGGCGGCATCCGGCACTCGGCGAAACGATCCTGGCCGCGCTCGCGTTCCTCGGCGACGCGTCGCGGATCGTGCGCGCGCATCACGAACGCTGGGACGGGAGCGGTTACCCGGACCGGCTCGCGGCGCAGGAGATCCCGAAGGGCGCTCGCATCCTCAGCGTCGCCGACGCCTTCGTGGCCATGACCAGCGAGCGTCCGTACCGCGCCGCCCTCCGACCGGCGGAAGCGCTCGGGCTGCTCATCGCGGAGCGTGGAGGGGCCTACGA
>DASUSA010000226.1:0-4972 GCA_036375335.1 Candidatus Limnocylindria bacterium | reverse complement strand
GCGCGAGCGACCTCGTCCTCAGCCGGCGGAACGGTGAGTGCGCTGAGCACGGGCGCACCCTAGCGCGGCCGGACGGCGCGCGCTTTTTCACATCCCCGCGAGCGCGGTCGCGATCGCGCCGGCCACGCGCGCGTTGTTGCGAAGCAGCGCGATGTTCGCCTCGAGGGTGCGGCCGGACGACGCGCCGCCGAGCTGCGCGAGCAGATATGGGGTGACGTCGCTGCCGCGCACGCCCGCCTCGTCCGCCGACGCCAGCGCGGCGTCGATGTCGCGCTCTATCTCCGCGCGAGGGAGCGCACTCGCTTCGGGGATCGGGACGCACACGAGCATGCCGGCTCCTCGATCGAGCTGCAGGCGCGCGATCCGGGCCGCGGCGATGGGATCGTCGACCCGATGCGGCACGGGTAGGCCGCTCGAGCGCACGTAGAACGCGGGCAGCTCGTTCGTCCCGTACCCGATCACCGGGATCCCGAGCGTCTCGAGCTGCTCGAGCGTCTTCGCGAGGTCGAGGACCAGCTTCGCACCAGCGCATACGACCACGACCGGGTGCCGGGTGAGGGCCAGCAGGTCAGCCGAGATGTCCATCGTGCGTTCCGCGCCGCGGTGCACGCCGCCGATGCCCCCGGTCGCGAAGACCTGGATGCCGGCGCGGGCCGCGATCTCCACGGTCGCCGCGACCGTCGTCGCTCCAAGACCCTCCGCGGACGGCCGCGCGAGGAATGGCGCAAGGTCGCGGGTCGAGATCTTCGCCACGTCGTCCTCGCTCGCAAGTCGCGCGAGCAGGGCGACCGGGGCACCGACGATGAGCATCCCGTCGGCGAGGCAGACCGTCGCCGGGACGGCGCCCGCGTCGCGGATGTCGCCTTCGAGGAGCAGCGCGGTCTCGAGGTTCCGCGGGCGGGGGAGCCCGTGCGCGATGACCGTCGACTCGAGCGCGACCACGCCGCGTCGGGCCTCGATCGCCTCTTTGACGCCCGCACCGTACGCGAGCCTCATGCCGGGTTGCGGTGTCCGCCTTCGCCCGACTCGCCCCCGAGCAGCTCGACCGCGTGCTCGAGCACCGGGATGAGGACCTCGAGCGACTCGCGTGCGGCCTTCGGCGAGCCCGGGAGGTTCACCACGAGCGCGGCTCCGAGGGTGCCCGCGATCCCGCGCGAGAGCATCCCGTGCGGCGTCTTCGTCAGCGAGTGCGCCCGCAGCGCTTCCGCGATCCCGGGCGCCTCGCGATCGATGACCCGCCGAGTCGCCTCGGGGGTCATGTCGTTGGGAGAGAGGCCGGTGCCGCCGGAGGTGATCACGACGTTCGCCTTCTGCGACGCCTCGCGGATCGCGTTGCCGACCGGCGTCACGCCGTCGGACACGAGCTTCGTGTGCACGACCTTGATCCCCGCCGCCTCGAGAGCCTCGCGGATGGCCGGACCGCTCTCATCGATCCGCTTGCCCACGGCGCCCTTGGTGCTGACCGTGACGATCGCGGCCGTCAGCGTCCTCACGCCGCGGTGTACGTCCCGCTCTTGCCGCCGCTCTTCTCGACCAGGCGGATGTCGGTGAGCCGCGCGCCGCGCTCGACGCTCTTCAACATGTCGTAGAGCGTGAGTCCGGCCACCGCGACGGCGGTCAGGGCCTCCATCTCGACACCGGTCGGGCCCGTGGTCGCGGCGATCGCCTGGATCGCGAGCCCCTCATCGGTGAGCTCGACGTCGACCGCGAGGTGGGTGAGCGGGAGCGGATGCGTGAGTGGGATCAGCTCGCTGGTCTTCTTCGCGGCCATGATCCCGGCGATCCGCGCGGCGGCCACGACATCGCCCTTCTTCGTCTTGCCGTCGCGGACGAGCGCGACCGTCTCCGCGGAGACGCGCAGGAGACCGCGCGCCACCGCGCGACGATCGGTGTCGGGCTTGTCGCCGATGTCGACCATGCGCGCCGCGCCCTTGTCGTCGAGGTGGGTGAGCTTCTTCAGTGGTCCTCCGGCAGATCCGTGCGGATGACCGTAACGGAGGCGCCGCGATCGAGGTGCTGGATGGTGGCGGGCACGTCGATGAAGCAGTTCGCGAGCGACATCGAGCGCAGGATGCCCGAGCCCTGCGGCCCGGTCGTCCGGACGCTGCCCGCCGTCGGGTCGTAGACGCCGCGGGCGAAGAACCGCAACCCCGGCGGCGTGTCGAGCGTGTCGTCGAGCGTGGCCGTGACCCGGGGGCGCTGCAGGAGTCGGCGCCCGGCCATCTTCAGCAGCGCGGGCCGCACGAACAGCTCGAACCCGAGGAGGGACGAGACCGGATTGCCCGGCAGCCCGAAGATGAGCTTCCCGTCGATCTCGCCGAACGCGAGCGGCCGGCCCGGCCGGATCGCGATCGACCAGAAGTCCATCGACCCGAGCTCGTCGACGACGGGCTTCACATGATCGTGGTCGCCGACCGAGACGCCCCCGCTCGTCACGATGACGTCGGCCTTGGTCGCTGCGTCGCGGAGCGCTCGGCGCAGGTCGTCGGCCGTGTCGCGGACGATCCCGAGCGGGACCGGCGTCGCCCCCATCGCCCGGGCCGCGCTGGCGAGCGAGTAGCGGTTCGCGTCCCGGATCTGACCCGGCTGAAGCGGCGCGTCGAGCTCCACGACCTCGTCTCCGGTCGACAGCACCGCCACGCGTGGCCGCCCGATGACCGGCACGCTCGTACGGCCGATCGTCGCGAGCACGCCGATCTCCGCTGGGCGCAGAACGGTCCCGCTGCGGAGGATGGTCTCACCGCGCTTCAGGTCCTCACCGGCGGCTCGCACCGAGGTACCGAGCTTCGTCGCGGCGGTGACCGTCACCCGGTCGGTGCGGTTGTCGGTGTCCTCGACCCGCACGATCGTGTCGGCTCCGTCGGGCAGCGGGGCGCCGGTCATGATCCGCATCGCCTCACCGCGGGCGATCGGCCGTGACGGCATGCCGCCGGCCGCGATCTCGCCGACCACGCGCAACGTGGCCGGCGCGCTCTCGACGTCCGCGGCGATCACCGCGTAGCCATCCATCGCGGAGTTGCGGAACGGCGGAACGTCGCGGTCGGCGACGGCATCCTCGGCGAGCGTCGCGCCGAGCGCGTCGAGCAGCTCCACGGACACCGGCCCGAGTGGATGGACCCGCGCGAGGATGCGCTCAAGCGCCTCATCGACGGACAGCGAACGCGCCGCGGTGCGCGCGGAGGACGCGCTGACGGGCATGCGGTCGAGTCTAGTTATGGGGCTCGCGCCTCAGGCGGAGCGCGAACGCGGCGATCCACGTCAAGCCAACGACGATCGAGCTGCGCTGAATGAGGCCGGTCGGCGCGTTGGACCAGATGCCCCGCTCGTCGAGGACCGAGACGGCGGTCGAGGCGACGAACAGCGCGAGCACGATGACGCCGGTGATGAGCGAGGCGCGTACCCACCCCTGGGCTCGCGGATCCGAGCGGAAATGCACCGCGGTCGCGACCGCCGCGACGGCATTCGATACGAACACCACGAGCCCGCCAAGCCCGTGGATCATTCCCGCCGTCGTGTGCACTTGCGGCGCGCCCGGTGGGTAGCCGAGGCTCGGATCGGTGACGAAGATCCCGGCTACGCCCGTGCCGGCGGCGTAGACGATCAGGACGATGCCCGGTCCGACGATGCCCACCCGAACGAGCCCGATCGCGAACCCGAGAGCGAGCGCGCTCCAGACCAGGAAGTTGACGATCTGGACCCAGCCCCCGTCGCCGGTGGCGAGTGAGCTCACGAAGTTGCGCCAGGGGTTGTAGCCCGGACGGGTCGCGCCCTCAACGAGGAAGGTCGCGATGAAGAGCGGCGGCCCGACGATGCCACCGAGCAGCAGGCGTCGGTTCAGGCGGTCTCACCGATGCGCGCGAGGAACCACCACGCGCTGACGATCGCGAAGGTGAAGCCAGTGACGGTCGAGAGCGTGAGCATGCCTCCCGCAAGCGTCGCCTGGCGGGCGAGGATGGCGAGCCCGGCGACGACCATCGCCGCGTAACTGGCCATCGCCAGGCCATAGGTCAGCATGACGGTGCGCTCGAAGTGGGCGTGCTCGAAGATCCGCCACAGCCGCGGCCCGGTCACGATCACCGCGAACAGGCCGACGAAGGCGATCTCCGCCCCGAGGATCACATCAGACTGACCCGGGACGAGCACCCAGATCGCGAGCAGCAGCTGGAAGTACAGGACCGAGATGCTGCCCCGGGCGCGACCCCGCCAGTCGGGGTTCTCCATGACCTGGCTGACATGGAGCGACATCGCGACGAAGATCAGGCCGATGAGCGCCGCCGCCGCGCCGCCGGTGAACAGGAAGTAGGGCTGCCAGTCGGGCGCGTTCATCGCCCGGCGACTCTAATGGCGGATCCGCGGTAACAGGTGCGGCACCGTTGCTTTGAACGACGCGACGACTTGATCGCCCGCCTGCAGGCCGAGGTCGCGGGCAGACTGCCGGGTGACGTGCGCGATGAGCGGGAAGCCGCAGTCGAGCACCAGTCGCATCCGGCGGCCGATCGGCTCGATCCGGACGATCCGCGCGGCCAGGCTGTTGCGCGCGCTCGTGCTCGCGGCCTCGCGCGCGATGACCACGTCATCGGGTCGGACGCACAGGAGCGGAAAGTCGTCACCGGCGGGCGGCGGCTCGGTCACCTCGACATGCTGATCGGCGATCCGCAGGAAGGTGAGCTCGTCGGTCGCGCGCTCGACCCGCGCCGGCAGCACGTTCTCGACGCCGACGAACGCCGCGATCTCCGGGTCCGACGGCATCCCGAACACCGCCGCGGCCGTGTCGAGCTGGCGCAGCTCGCCCTTCATGACCACGCCGATCCGATCGGCGAGCGAGAGCGCCTCATCCCGGTCGTGCGTCACCATCACCGTCGTCACGCCGCGCTCCCGAAGCACGTGCGCGAGGTCGGCGATGAGCGCTTCGCGGGTGGGCGCGTCGAGCGCGCTGAACGGCTCGTCGAGGAACAGGATCTCGGGATCGATC
>DASUSA010000225.1:0-2158 GCA_036375335.1 Candidatus Limnocylindria bacterium | reverse complement strand
GTCCAGGGCGACGCCGCGCTCTTCGAGCGGATCACCCTCGAGGGCGCGCAGGCCGGCCTGTCGTGGTCGACGATCCTTAACAAGCGCGCCGCGTACCGCGAGGCCTTCGCGGAGTTCCAGCCGGAGCGCGTGGCCCGCTTCACGGCGCGCGACGAGCGGCGCCTCCTGGCGGATGCGGGCATCGTGCGCAACCGGGCGAAGGTCCGGTCGGCCATCTCGAACGCGCGCGCCTATCTGGAGCTGCGCGACGAGGTGGGCAGCGTCGCGCGCTGGCTCCGGACGTTCGACGACCCGATCGTGCTCTCGACGGCGCTGCGCTCGCGCGGGTTCACGTTCGTCGGCCCGACGATCGCCGAGTCGATCATGCACGCCATTGGCGTCATCAACGGGCACCTGCCCGGATGCGCCCGGGCTAGTCGGTCGCGGCCGCCGCGGGCGCCGGCAACGCGCGCGGGTGCGGCGCGCGCAGGGCGAGCAGGATCGCACTGATCACGACCGCCGCGCCGACGTAGGTCAGCGCCGCGGGCTGCTCGCCTTTTACCAGCCCGCCGACGATGACCGCGATGATCGGCACGGTGGCGCCGAGCAGGCTCGCGTTCGACACCGACCAGTGCGTGACCAGCCAGCTGTAGAGGACGAACGCGACGAGCGATCCAGCGACGGTGAGGTACAGGATCGGCAGCCAGGCGGACATCGCCGCCGGGATCGTGTGCGATTCACCAAGCACCGTGCTCACGACCAGGCAGACGACCGCGCCCACCGCCGTCCCGATCGCGTTCAGCGGGATGACTTGCTGCTTCGGCGCCTGCTTCAAGAGCACATTGGCAAGCGCCGCGGCGCTCGCGCCGACGAAGACCGTGAGCAGCCCCGCGAACGGGACGGACGCGCCAAGCTCGCCGGCGAAGATGATCGCAACCCCACCGATCGCGACGATGGCCGCGATCAGCTTGCGCGTGACGAGCGGCTCAACGTGGAACGCGGCGGCCAGGAGCGCGGTCGTGAGCGGGACCGTCGCGAAGAGCACCGCCGAGATCCCGCTCGGCACGGTTGTTTCCCCGATGTACAGGAGCGAGAAGTTGATACCGAGGTTGAACAGTCCCCAGAGCGCCGCGCCGCGGAGCGCCCGCCCGCGGGGTAGCGGCATCCGGAATGCCCCCGCGATCCCGAACAGGACCACCGAGGCGAGCACGAGCCGGATCGTGGCGGCCCAGACCGGCGGGGTGGCCTCGTTGCCGAGCCGGATCGCGAGGAACGTGGTACCCCAGATGAGGGCGCACGCGACGAACGCCACGGCGATGCGCATGCTCACGAAACTAGAACGCGAGACCACCGCCGGGTGTGAGCGCCGGTCGGACTGTTGCCAAGGATGCGAAATTCAGGGCTGGACCCGACGCTTCGGGGGCCGTATATTTCGGTGACCTCATAGTTCGGAAGGCGAAACAAATGTCTGCAATTGCACCAACAAAGGCACCTGCTCAGGCCGACGTCCGGGCCGCGAAGCAACTGCTTGGCTTCTTTCCCTGGATCGGCCAGCTCTGGCACGGCGTCGTCCGCGAAGGCGCCGGCTCCATCGGTCGCTACAAGACCTTCGGGATCCTGCAGGGTCGCGGCCCCATCCGCGCCGGCGAGCTCGCGGCGCTCTGCGGCACCACTCCGTCGGCCATGAGCGAGGTCATCGAGAGCCTCGTCGCCGACGGCCACGTCCGCCGCGTCGTCGATCCGACCGACCGGCGTGCGGTCATCGTCGAGCTCACCGACAAGGGCGAGACGGAGCTGCAGCGCGTCGGCGACCTCATGACCGCCGAGCTGGTCAAGCGTCTCGACCGGCTCACTTCGGATCAGAAGATCCGGGTGCGCTCCGCGATCGGCGACCTGAATGACATCCTCATCAACCCATCCGCGCAAAAGGAGTCTCGAATTGTCCGCTGAACTGCACGGCCGCCGACTCGTCCTCGTGACCGTTGGGATCATGCTCGCGCTGTTCCTCGCCGCGCTCGACCAGACCATCGTCGGCACCGCGCTGCCGCGGATCGTCGCCGAGCTCAAGGGCCTCGACTACTACGCCTGGGTCCTGACCGCGTACCTCGTGACCTCGACGATCATGACCCCGATCTCGGGCAAGCTCGGCGACCTGTTCGGCCGCAAGCCGTTGCTCCTG
>DASUSA010000224.1:0-3524 GCA_036375335.1 Candidatus Limnocylindria bacterium | reverse complement strand
TGTACGCTGCGCGCTGCATGCTGCGCGACACAGGGCGGAGGTGAGCGGAGTGCCACGGTCCATTTGGAAAGGCTCGATGCAGTTCGGGATGGTGAACATCCCGGTGCGCTTGTATCTCGCGACGGAGAGCTCGTCGAAGGTCTCGTTCCACCTCCTCTGTCCGGACCACAAATCGCGGATCAAGAACAAGCGCTGGTGCCCCGAGGGCGACCACGAGGTCGCCTGGGGTGACGTGGTCCGGGGCTACGAATACGAGAAGGGCAGCTACGTCATCCTCACCGACGAAGACCTCGAGAAGCTGCCGCTCGAATCGAGCAAGGCCATCGACATCACCGGATTCATCAAGGACGAGGAACTGCCGGGCTCGCTCTACTACCAGAGCGCGTACTACCTCGAGCCCGAGAAGTCGGCCCAGAAGCCGTACGCCCTGATGAAGAAGACCCTCGAGAAGACCGGACAGATCGCGATCGCGAAGTTCGCGCTCCGCGACCGGGAGCGGCTCGTGTCGGTCCGCTCGCTCGACGGCGCCATGGTGATGAACACCCTGCACTGGCCCGACGAGATCCGGAACACCGAGGACCTCGAGCTCCCGACCGACGTGAAGGTCTCACCGGCCGAGTTGAAGATGGCCGAGAACCTGGTCGGGATGATGGCCATGGAATTCGACCCGTCCGCGTTCCGCGATGAGTACAAGAAGGCCCTCGAGAAGGTCGTCGAGGCGAAGGTCGAAGGGCGCGAGGACCTCGTCGAGGCCGCGGAGCCCGAGGCCGAGACGACGGTCGTCGACCTCATGTCCGCGCTCAAAGCGTCGGTCGCGAAGGCGAAGGAAGAAGAGAAGAAGGGCGGCCGCGGGGGCCGTGGCGGCCACGAGTCGCTCGTGCACAAGAAGACGGCCGCGAAGGAAAAGACCGCGCGGAAGAAGGCGTCGTAGCTTCGCGATAGCCGCAAGCACCGGTCGCATACTCGAACAGTGAGCAGAGCGGCCCGCGCCGGGTCCGACCACCCGACCCTCCTCGACCCGCCGCCGGGCCAGAGCGCCCTGCCCCGAACGCTCGCACCGATGCGGCCGCGCCTCGCCGAGGAAGGCTTCAACTCTCCGGACCATCTGTTCGAGCTCAAGTGGGATGGCATCCGCGCGCTCGTGTCGCACGACCACGCGGGGCTGCGGATCGTCGATCGGAACGGCGGCGACCTCCTGCCGGCGGTCCCCGAGTTGCGCACGCTGCGGCTTCCCCTGGGCACGCTGCTGGACGGCGAGATCATCGTGTGCGACTCGCGCGGCCGGCCCAGCTACGACCTGCTGGTCGGCCGGCTCGGCCCGAAGGCATCGAAGCGCGGCAAGGGCCCCCTGTTCGTGGCGTTCGATCTGCTCTACGACGACGGCAAGCCGCTCCTTGGGCTCCCGCTCGAGCGGCGCCGCGAGCGGCTCCTCGCGCGCGGGCTGCCGCAGAAGGGCCTCGTGGTGCCCGAGCACCTCGAGAACGATGGCGAGCCGTTCCTCGAGGTGGTGGCCGAATACGAGCTCGAGGGCGTCGTGGCGAAGCGCCGCGACGGCAAGTACGTGCCGGGGACGCGCAGCGCCGACTGGCTGAAATGCCTCGTTTCGCCGCGCGCCGACGTGGTCATCGGCGGGCTGGTGCTGGACGAGCGGCGCGGCGCGCGGGCGCTGCTCTGTGGCTGGATGAATGACAACGGCGCCCTCACGTACGCCGGCGAGGCCTACATCCCTCCGTATCTCGGTGAGTGGGTCGACGCCGCGACGCGCAGCTTCCGCACCGACGGCTCGCCGTTCCTTGGCCCGTTCCCGCTGCGCCCGGGGATGGTGTGGCTGCGTCCGAGGCTCGTCGCGATCGTCGACCACGAGAGCGTCGAGCGCGGTGTGCTGGTCGACGCGCGATTCCGCGCACTGCGCTTCGATGCACGGTTGGACGACTGCCGCATCGAGGAGCCGGTGGAAGTGCCGGAATATCCGCCGACCGGTGGTCCGGATCGCCCGCGGCTCGTCCTTCTTCACGCGCTTCCCTTCAAATTCGATTAGCCGGGGGCCGCGCGCTACAATTGGAAAAACCCCGGAGGTCAGCGCCCGTGCCGAAGTTTGTGTTCGTGACCGGAGGGGTCACCTCCTCCCTGGGCAAGGGCATCACCGCCGCATCGCTCGGCCGCATCCTCGCGGCCCGCGGTCTCTCCGTCGCGTCACTCAAGATGGACCCCTACCTCAACGTCGACCCCGGGACCATGTCGCCCTATCAGCACGGTGAGGTCTTCGTGACCGAGGACGGCGCCGAGACCGACCTCGACCTCGGTCACTACGAGCGGTTCATCGACCGCAATGTCACTCGTGCGTCGAACCTCACGACCGGCCAGATCTACAACGCCGTCATCGCGAAGGAACGCCGGGGCGACTACCTCGGCGCGACCGTGCAGGTCATCCCCCATGTGACGAACGAGATCAAATCGCGGATCCACCGGGTCGCGCGCGAGGCCCAGGCCGAGGTCGTGGTCGTCGAAGTCGGCGGCACGGTCGGCGACATCGAATCGCTGCCGTACCTCGAGGCGATCCGCCAGTTCCGGAACGACGTCGGGCGCCAGAACGTGATGTACATCCACCTCACCCTGCTCCCGCGCGTCGTCGGCGGCGAGCTGAAGACCAAGCCGACGCAGCACTCGGTCAAGGAGCTTCGGTCCATCGGGATCCAGCCCGACGTGATCATCGCCCGGGCCGACGTTCCGATCGACGACGAGCTCCGCGAGAAGATCGCGCTGTTCTGCGACGTCAAGATCGACAACGTGGTGTCCGAGCCGGACGCCTGGTCGATCTACGCGGTCCCGCTCATGCTCGAGGAATCCGGCGTCGGGAAGATCGTCGTCGAGGAGCTCGGGTTGACCGAGCGGGCGACCGAGCCCGACCTGCGCGAGTGGCGCGCCCTCGTCGAGAGCATCAAGACCGCCCGCATCCCGCTCGAGATCGGGCTCGTCGGCAAGTACATCGAGCTGCGCGACGCGTACCTCTCGGTGGCCGAGTCGGTCCGGCACGCCAGCTGGGCCGCGGGCTGCGACGTGAAGATCCGCTGGATCGACAGCGAGAAGCTCGAGCACGGCGGGGACACCGAGCCGCTCATCGGACTCGATGGGATCGTCATCCCGGGCGGGTTCGGCTACCGCGGTATCGAGGGAAAAGTCCAGGCCGCGCGGTTCGGCCGTCAGCAGCAGATCCCGACCCTCGGTCTCTGCATGGGCATGCAGTGCATGGTCATCGAGCTCGCCCGGACCGCGCTCGGCACCGAAGACGCGAACTCCACGGAGTTCGACGCCTTCACGCCCCATCCGGTCATCGACCTGCTGCCCGAGCAGCGCGACGTGAACGACAAGGGCGGCACCATGCGCCTTGGCTCGTACCCCTGCGTGCTGGCCGACGGCTCGCTTGCCCACCGCGCATACCGTCAGCCGATCGTCCTCGAGCGGCACCGGCACCGCTGGGAGTTCAACAACGCCTATCGCGAGCTGCTCGGCAACCACGGCATGCG
>DASUSA010000223.1:0-8604 GCA_036375335.1 Candidatus Limnocylindria bacterium | reverse complement strand
CGCGGAAGTGCGATCGCGTGCCGGTCGTGCACGCACGCGGGATCCCGCCCGCCACCGTGCCGGCATGGCCGTGGCTGCTCATCGAAGATCTGCTCGACGCTCCGGCGGCCGGCGACCTCGAGGCGGTCGTGCACGCGAAGGTCGCGGTCGAACGGGCCGTCGCCGCCGACGGTCCGGCCCTCGTCGCGCTCGGCGTGCCGCGGATCGCCCGCCGCGGGCCGCTCGCGGCCTGGCCGGAGGTGCTCGTCCACGGTGCCCTCGGCGGCGGGACCGCGGTGCAGGCGGATCGCGGGATCGTGCTGACCGAATGGCGACAGGCGTCGCTCGGGTCCGGCCTCACCGACATCGTCCGGCTCGCCCGGATCTCCGGCGTCCCGGCCGGTCCGCTCGCCGAGCTCTACGCGGCCGAGACCGGACAGGGGCTCACGACCGAGGCGCTCGAGGCGGCCGAAGAGCTCCTCTAGGACGTAAAATGAACGGCGGCCGAGCAGGCCAGATGGTCGCGGCGGCGCAAGCCGCTGAGGAAAGTCCGGGCACCACAGGGCACGACGGCGGGTAACACCCGCCCGCCGCGAGGCGAGGACCAGCGCCACAGTGACGAACCGCGGCAACGCGGGTGAAACGGGCAAGCTCCGTCGGGTGCAAGACCGCGCAGGGGGCGATGGTGTGGCCCGCACCGCTCCCGGGTAGGTCGCTAGAGGCGGGGGGTAACCTCCGTTCGAGAGAGATGACCGTCCACGACAGAACCCGGCTTAACAGCCTGCTCGGCCAGCCTGTCCGCCTTTCGCCCACATTGACCTGAACCGCCTTGTCGCGCCGGTGCTACTCCTAATACAGTCCGCACATCCCGACCAGGGTAGGTAGGACAGGCGAACTCGGGCGGGGACGGATATTGGAGGGGCACATGCGCTGGCGTTCAACATTGGCGATCAGCTTCAGCGCGGTCATTCTCGCAGCCGCGTGCGCCCAAACGGGGACACCGAGTACGAGCCCGGGCCAATCGGCCGGCGGCTCACCGGCGGCCTCGGGTGGGGCAGCGGCGTTCAAGCGGGGTGACGGCGGGCAGCTGAACATCCTGTACTGGCAGGCACCGACGATCCTCAACCCGCACCAGGCGACCGGCACGAAGGACAGCGACGCATCGCGTCTGATCCTTGAGCCGCTCGCGTCGTATGGACCGGACGGAAAGCCCTTGGCGAACGGTCTCGCGGCCGAGATCCCGACCGTGGCCAACGGTGAAGTCTCCGCTGACTTCACCACCGTCACCTGGAAGCTCCGTCAGGGCGTCAAATGGTCCGACGGCACGGCGTTCACCGCGGACGACGTCGCCTTCACGTTCACCTATGTCGCGGACGCGGCGACCGCGGCCACGACGAATTCGAGCACCCAAGGGGTGAAGTCGGTCGTCGCGAAGGACCCGAACACGGTCGTCGTCACGTACGACGCGCCGAACCCGAACGTCTACCAGTACGGCGTTGGCTACGTCTCGAACGGCGGCATCCTGCAGAAGGCGCAGTACGCCGGCTGCGCCGGAGCCAAAGCGAAGGACTGCCCGGCCGACCTCAAGCCGATCGGCACCGGGCCGTACATGCTCGACACGTTCAAGCCGGGTGACGTCGTCACCTACAAGGCGAACCCGAACTTCCGCGACCCGAACAAGCCGTACTTCAAGACCGTCCAGCTGAAGGGCGGCGGCGACGCCGAGTCCTCGGCCCGTGCGGTCTTCCAGACCGGCGACGAGGATTACTCGTGGAACCTCCAGGTCGCGGCGAACATCCTCCAGCCGATGATCGCGGCCAGCACCAAGGGCAAGATGCTCTCGGTGTACGGATCGAGCGTCGAGCGGATCCTGATCAACTTCGCGGACCCGAACGCCGCGGGCGACCTCCGTGGAGAGCCCTCGACGAAGCACCCGTTCTTCAACGGCCCGGACGGACTCCTCGTCCGTAAGGCCCTCGCGATGGCCACCGACCGGCAGACGGTCGCGAACCAGCTCTACGGTGGCGGGCTGACCGGCAAGCCCGGATGCAACATCATCACCGGCGTCCCGGACTTCGAGTCCACCGCGACGACCTCGTTCTGCGCCGCGTTCGACCCGGTGGCGGCGGGCAAGATGCTCGACGACGCAGGTTGGAAGCTCGGCTCGGACAACATCCGGGCCAAGAACGGCATCAAGCTGAAGCTCACCTACAACACCACCGTCAATGCGGTGCGTCAGGCCACCCAGGCGATCATGAAGACCAACTGGGAGAAGGCCGGCTTCAGCGTCACGCTCCTGCAGACCCCGGCGGCGACGTTCTTCACGAACACCTCGCCTGACGGCGCGAACCACTTCTGGTCCGACATCGAGATGTTCACGAACAACTCGGACCCGGACCCGACGAGCTACCTCGACGGTTGGACGACCAAGCAGATCGCCCAGAAGTCCAACGGCTGGCAGCTCGGCAACTACAACCGCTACTCCGACCCGACCTTCGACGGCTACGTCACCCAGCTCCGCACCGAAACCGACCCGGCGAAGCGGGCCACGCTCATCAAGCAGGCCAACGACAACCTGATCCTCAACGTCGTGATCATCCCGATCGTGACCCGGACCCAGGTGACGTCAGGCATCAGTACGACCATCAAGGGCGACACCCCGACGGGGTGGGACTCCGAGATGTACAACATCGCCGACTGGTACAAGTAGCCCAGGGCAAATGGGCGGAGCGGTGACGCGGTGGAACGGTTCCACCGCGTCACCGGACCCGCCGGGATGAGGTTCGAGTAGGTGGGCAGGTACATCCTCAGACGCCTCCTCATCGCCATCCCGACGGTGGCGGTCATCAGCTTCGTCGTGTTCGCGATCCTCGCCCTGGCACCCACGGATCCGCTTTCCTCGTTCGGCGCCGATCCGCGCGTTCCGCCGGAGGTCCGTGCCGCGATCCGGACGTCGCTCGGCCTCGACGACCCGTGGCCGGTTCGCTACGTGAAATGGGTGACCAGCCTCGCCCAGGGGAACTTCGGCTTCTCGTTCATGAGCCACTCGCCGGTCATCGATCTCTTGAAGCAGCGGCTCCCGAACACCCTGGCGGTCGTGGGCGTCGCCTACATCATCGGCGTCGTGTTGGCGATCCCGATCGGCATGATCTCGGCCGTGAAGCGGTACTCGCTGTTCGACCACTTCGCCACCACCTTCGCGTTCGTGGGATTCTCGGTGCCGACGTTCTTCACCGGCATCCTGCTGATCATCGTCTTCAGCATCAACCTGCGGTGGTTCCCCTTCATCTACGACTCGACCCTTGTGATCCACGACCTCTCGTCGTTCCTCGATCAGGTGAAGCAGTCGATCATGCCGATCACGGTTCTCGCGCTCTTCGACACCGCAACGATCGCGCGGTACACGCGCGCGGAGATGCTCGAGCATCTGCCGCTGGACTACGTCCGGACGGCGCGGTCGAAGGGCCTCAAGGAACAGGCCGTCGTGCTCCAGCACGTGCTCCGGAACAGCCTCATCCCGGTGGTCACGCTCGTCGCCCTCGGCGTCCCGACCGTGTTCGGCGGCGCGATCGTGACCGAGCAGATCTTCCGCGTGCCCGGGATCGGCGAGTTGCTCGTGCGTTCGATCGGCGACGGCGACACGCCGGTGGTGACGGCGATCCTCCTGATCTTCGCGGTGCTCGTCGTGCTGTTCAACCTGTTCGCCGACATCCTCTATGCGGTGCTCGATCCGCGGATCAAGTACTCCTAGTGGCAGCCCCAGCGACCCAGCTGACCACGGGCCGGGTGCTCGCGAGCCCGATCGTGCGACCGTCCCGGTCGCTGTGGAAGGACGCCTGGTGGCAGTTCCGGCGGCATCGTCTCGCGATGGTCTCCCTCGGCACGCTCATCTTCCTCATCGTGTTCACCCTGCTGGGCCCGCTCGTCTACCACACGAAGACCGACATCATCGACTTCACCCTGTCGCTCAAGGGACCGTCGTCCGAGCATCTGCTCGGCACCGACGATCTCGGCCGCGATCTCCTTGCCCGGCTCATGTTCGGCGGGCGGATCTCGATCGCCGTGGGCATCTTCTCGGTCATCCTCGCGATCACCCTCGGGACGACGATCGGTGCGGCCGCCGGCTTCTTCAGCCGGCTCGACAACCCGCTGATGCGGCTGACCGACCTGTTTTTGTCGCTTCCTGTGCTGCCGCTGCTCCTCGTGATCATCTATCTGTTCCGCGACACGCTCCGGGCGACATTCGGCGCCGAGCTCGGCATCTTCCTGATGATCGTCGGTGTCATCGGCGTCTTGAACTGGATGCCGGTCGCGCGGCTGGTGCGCGCGCAGTTCCTCTCGTTGAAGCAGAAGGAGTTCGTCGAGGCGGCCCGGTCGGTCGGCGCGAAGAACGGGCGAATCATCGTGCGGCACATCCTGCCGAACGCGCTCAGCCCGATCCTCGTCGCGGCCACGATCGGCGTGGGTGGCGCGATCCTCACCGAGTCGACCCTCTCGTTCCTCGGACTCGGTTTCCCATCGGACGTGCCGACCTGGGGCCGGATCCTGTACGACGCCCGGAACTACCTCGACATCGCGCCACACTGGGCGATCTTCCCCGGCTTGCTGATCTTCCTCACGGTCCTGTCGATCAACTTCATCGGCGACGGGCTCCGTGACGCGCTCGATCCCCGCAAGACGAGCTGATCAGCCCGCGCCCGACTCCACGTTCGATTGCTCGAGGTCGGCTGGCCAGAGTTGCGCGGCGTCACACTGCGGGCAGCGCTCCGGCTTGGCGCGGGCATGGGTAATGGTCCCGCACGCTTCGCACCGCCAGTGACCTTCGCCACCGGGGCGCGGGAGGATGGTCTTGCGACGGGCCATCAGCTGCTTGATCTCACCGAGCTCGTGGGCCAGCTTCATCGGCTCGATCTCCGATCCTCGCTGATCGGCCTCGATCAGGCGCTGGATCAGGTCATCGATCCGCCGGTTCAGCTCGTTCTGGCCGGACGGCTCGTTCATCGGGTCCTCCCATGGCACAAGCCGGTCCGCCACGTCATCCGGCCGGGCTTCGGCAGCGTACTGTCCACAGCGATCCTGAGCGATTGTGGAGGGAACCAATGAAAGTCGTCCTGAGCGTGCTCGCAGCCGCCGGCCTGGTGGCAGCCGCCTGCGGAGGCGCCGGCGGCACTGCCGCGACCACGGCGCCCGTGGCCGCGGCCACGGCGACACCCCAGCCCAGCCCAGCGAACACCTTCGTGTTCACCGCCGACCTGTCCCCCGCGAATGAGAACCCGGCCATCGCCGACGCCGAGG
The DNA here is from genome assembly GCA_036375335.1 of Candidatus Limnocylindria bacterium. Lineage (GTDB taxonomy): Bacteria > Chloroflexota > Limnocylindria > P2-11E > P2-11E > UBA4735. Next base: position 3,330 of record DASUSA010000223.1, on the reverse strand, counting down.
CGAGCGGCAGCGGCACCGCGACCGTGACGCTCTTCACGGCGAAGGACACCAGTGGGGCGATCATCGGCGCCAACGCGAAGTTCGAGATCGTCCTCAAGGGCTTCCCGGCGACCACCATGATCACGATCTCGCACATCCACAAGGGCGACGCGAAGACGAACGGCAGTGTCGTCGTCGACTCCGGCATGAAGGCGACCGAGCCGATCGCCCTGACGACCGGTGGAACGTCGATCACGAAGGACAACCTCACGGTCACCCCGGCTCTCGCGACGGACATCCTCGCGAACCCGGGCAACTACTACTACAACGTCCACTCGACGGTCCACGCGGGCGGCGTCGTCCGCGGCCAGCTCAAGCCGAAGACCTAGCCCGCTCTCACGCGTATCACGACGCGGCGTCCGGGACCGTCCGGACGCCGCGTCGTCGTCATGCGTCCGCGCGCAGCTCCGATAGATCGAGGTCGCGTTCGAGGCGACGGAGCACGTCCTCGCTGATCGCGCCGCGGCCGTGCATCTCGCGCGCCGCCGCCCGCTCTGTGTCGATAAGCTCCTGCTTCATCTGGCGGTGCTCGAGCAGCTCCTGATCGGCGGCGCCGAGCTCGCCCTCGTGATGTGCTTCCGCGTGCTCCGCGCGGTGCGCATACTCGGCCGTCAGCCGATCGACGAGCTCCGCGTGTCCGGGCCAGCGGGCCCGAAGGTCCGGCATGAGCGCGAGGGCCGCCTCTGCGATCGCGGCCCGTGCGTGGGCCTCCTCATGCTGGATGTCCTGCGTGTCAACGACGCCCAGCCATCGTGCGAGCAGCGGCAGGGTGAGGCCCTGACCAACAAGCGTGACGACGATGACGCTGAACGTGATGAAGATGACCAAGTCGCGATCGGGGAACGTGCTGGGCAGTGCAAGGGCCGCGGCCAGCGAGACCGCGCCGCGGAGACCCGCCCACGCGACGACCGTGACCCCGCGCGGGCCCGGCCTCTCCGCCGGCCCGCCGAGCCAGCGCGGCAGGTACGTGCCGCCGAATACCCAGACGAAGCGCGTGACGATCGCGACCAGCGCGACCAGCCCGCCGACCCCGAGGAGGTCCGCGACCGACACGCTCGCAAGGTTGCGCACGATCGCCGGCAACTGCAGTCCGACGAGCGTGAACAAGAGGCCGTTGGCGAGGAAGGTGATCATCTGCCACACCGCTCCACCGGTGATGCGCTGCTCGGATGAGAGCTGGCCGATCCGACGTCCGACGTAGAGCCCGGCGGTGACCGTCGCGAGGACGCCGGACGCACCGAGCCGCTCGGCCAGGATGTATGCCGCGAACGGCGTGAGGATCGAGACGGTGATGCCGACCGGCGTGTCGTGCAGGCGGGTGCGGATCGTGGTGGCGGCCGTGCCGACGACCAGGCCGACCGCGACTCCGCCAACCGAGACCAGCACGAAGTTCGTGATCGCGTCGCCCGCCGCGAAGGTTCCGGAGACCGCGGCGGCCAGCGCCAGCCGGTAGGTGACCAGTGCCGTCGCATCGTTCAGCAGGCTCTCGCCCTCGAGGATGGTGACGATCCGCTGTGGGACACCGATCCGCTGCAGGATGGACGTCGCGGCGACCGCGTCCGGTGGCGCCACGATCGCGCCGAGCGCGAACGCCTCGGGCCAGCCGAGCGATGGGACGACCACCCGCGCCACCGCCGCCACCGCGGCTGCTGTTGCAAGGACGAGCCCGACCGCCAGCAATCCGATCGCCCGAGCGTTCCTCTTGTAGTCCTTGAGCGGCGCGAACACCGAGGCCACGTACAGCAGCGGTGGCAGGAACACGACGAAGACGACGTCCGGCCGGAGCTCGACTGCAGGCAGCCCGGGGATGAAGCCGATCGCGATGCCGCCCAGCACCATCAGGATCGGTGACGGCACGCCGATGCGGCGGGCGACCGTCGCGAGGGTCGCCACGACGACCAGGAGGCCGAGGACGACGTCGATGTCGTTCATGCGCGGTAGAGGCTAGTGGCGCCGCGGCTAGGCTCTCGCCGTGGCGGTCCTCCAGTTCGTTATCGGGTTCGTCGTGGTGGCCTGGGCGCTGAACGACGTGTTCAACACGGTGATCCTGCCGCGGCCGTCGCCGGCGCGGTACCGGCCGGCGGGCATCCTCACGCGATGGAGCTGGCGCGCCTGGCGCAAGTTCGCCGAGGCCAAGGACGACCCCGACCGACGCGAGCAGCGGCTTGGCGTGTTCGCGCCCGGGCTTGTCATGATCCTGCTCGGTCTCTGGATCGTCCTGCTCATCGCCGGGTTCTCGGCGATGCTGCTGGCGCTTGGCGACGGCGTCGAGCCGAGGTTGGTGGACTTCGGATCCGCGATGTACTTCGCGGCGAGCTCGATGCTCACCATCGGCTACGGCGACTACGTTCCGACCGAGATCGGCTCACGCCTCGTCTCCGTCGCCGCTGGCGTGGTCGGCCTGGGCATCGTGGCCCTCACCATCACGTACCTGTTCTCGCTCTACGTGAACTTCCAGCGGCGCGAGGTCGCCGTGGTCACGCTCGATGCGCGAGCCGGCGCGCCCCCCTCCGGCATCACGCTCCTCGAGACCTGCGCCGGCTTCGACAGCGATATCGAGCTCGAGCAGGTGTTCGAGAGCTGGGAGGTCTGGTCGGCGGAGGTCCTCGAGAGCCACCTCGCGTACCCGATCCTGCTGTTCTTCCGATCGACGCACGACCACGAGTCGTGGGTGTCGGCGGTCGGGGCGATTCTCGACGCGACGACCCTGCTGCTCACGACGATCGAGGGCGGGCCGCGCGGCCAAGCCCGCGCCACGCGGGCCCTCGGCAGCCACCTGGTCGAGGACATTGGCCGGTCATTCCACTTCATCGTCGACGGCCGTCCGCAAGACGGCCCGATGATCGAGCGCGCCGAGTTCGACAACGCCCGCGACCGGCTACAACAGGCGGGCTACACCGTCGTCGTCGACGCCGATGCGTCGTGGACCGCGTTCGCCAAACTGCGCAGCGAATACGCCGGCCCGCTCAACGCGCTAGCGAAATATCTCGACGTGCCGCCTGCGCAATGGGTCGGCGACCGCAGCTACGTCCTCCACTAGCCCAGAGCGCGGGCAAACTGCACGAGACGCCCGCCGGCCCGCGCGGTCGTCGCCAGCGACTCGTCGCTAGGACGCTGCGGCACGCACGAGGCGCAGCCCGAACGGCGCGTTCGCGTGGATCGCTTCGATGCGCTCGATCGGCACCGCGAGGAACGCCTTGACGACCGCCGGGTCGAACTGCGTGGTCGAGCAGCGCTCGATCTCGAGGAGCGCCTCGTCGAGCTGGCGGCCGCGGCGATACGGGCGATCCG
>DASUSA010000222.1:0-2239 GCA_036375335.1 Candidatus Limnocylindria bacterium | reverse complement strand
CAACCTCGTCAGTCGAGAGGCCGTTGTACGCGATGACGATGCCGCCGTGCTCCAGATTGTGCGTCGTCGCCTCGGCTGGGATCTGGGTGTCGTAGATCCCCGCCTTCACCGGCGCAGCGGGCTGCGGCCAGTGGCTGCCTGAGCTCGGCGGGAGCGCGCCGGTGTAGGTGACCGGGGTACCGGGGTTCACGTGGCTGTGGCCCTGATCGGTCTCCTTCACCCCGCGCGCGGGATCATCGGCCGCGATGGTGCCGATGGTCGGGCCAGGTGACGGAGTCGGCGACGGGGGCGCGACCGAGAGCAATCCGGCCTGCCGCAGTCCGAAGACCGCGACGACAAGCAGGACGACGAGCCCGACTCCGATCAGCCAGCTCCGCCCGCCGCCACCGCCACCGTGGGACGGATGGCCGCCACGCTTTTCGCGCTGACGCTTGCGGAGTTCGCGTTCGCGCCGTTCGCGGCGCGTGGTGACGCTCATCGGTTCGAGTCTACGGTCTTTAGACTCGAACCAAGATGAGCGTGCGGGTGCGATTCGCACCATCTCCGACCGGATCGCTGCACATCGGCAGCGTTCGCACGACGCTCTACAACTACTTCATGGCCCGCCAGAACGAAGGCGGGACGCTCATCCTCCGCATCGAGGACACCGACCAGGATCGGCTCGTGCCCGGGGCCATCGACAGCATCTACGACGGCCTGCACTGGATGGGCATCCGCTGGGACGAGGGACCGCGCGAGGGCGGTCCGTTCGGGCCGTACGTGCAGTCCGAGCGGCTGCCGATCTATCAGGAGCATTCCGCCCGCTTGGTCGCCGATGGCGCGGCGTACTTCTGCTTTTGCACGAGGGAGCGGCTCGCCCAGATGCGCGCGGCGCAGCAGGCCCGCGGGGAGATCACGCGGTACGACCGGCTCTGCCGCAACATCCCGCCGGCCGATGCCGCGCAGCGCGCGGCGAGCGAGCCACACGTCGTCCGGTTGAAGGTCCCCGAGGACGGCACGATCGCGATCGACGATCTCGTCTACGGACACGTCGAGTGGCCGCTCCGGTCGATCGAAGACCAGGTGCTCCTCAAGTCCGACGGGTTCCCCACGTACCAGCTCGCGGTCGTCATCGACGACCACGTCATGGAGATCAGCCACGTCTTCCGCGGCGAGGACTGGCTGCCGTCGACCCCGAAGCATCTCCTCGTATACCGCGCGTTCGGCTGGGACGTGCCACCGCACGCCCATCTGCCGAACGTGCTTGGCCCGGATGGGAAGAAGCTCGCAAAGCGCCACGGCGCCACCAAGGTCGAGGAGTTCCGGAAGGAGGGTTACCTGCCGGAAGCGATGACCAACTACCTCGCCCTCATCGGCTGGTCGCCCGGGACCGAGGAGGAGATCTTCACCCTCGACGAGCTCGTGCAGCGGTGGCGCATCGATCACGTGCAGAAGGCCGGCGGCAAGTGGGACCGCGACCGGCTGAACTACTTCAACGGGCTCTGGATCCGCCGGCTGTCGGATGAGGACCTGCTCCGCCTGCTCGACCCGTTCCTGCCGCCCGAGTGGGACCGAGCGCTCGTGCGGCGCGTGGCACCGTTGATCAAGGAGCGCATGCAGACCCTCGCCGAGGCGAAGGAGCAGATCGCGTTCCTGTTCACCGACCGCCTGGAGCACGACCGCTCGATCCTGGTGCCGAAGAAGCGCGAGTCCGGCGAGACCGTCACGGCGCTGAGCCGCGTGACCGTCGCTCTGCGCTTTCTCGAGCCGTTCACCGAGGAGCGGATCGAGCAGGCCATCGCCGCGGTCGCGACGGACGTGGGCTGGTCGGTGCGGGATCTCACGATCGCGATGCGCGCGGCGATCACCGGTCGGAAGGTCGGTCCACCGCTGTACGGATCGATCGTGCTGCTCGGCAAGGAGCGAACCCTCGAGCGGCTCGAGGCGGCGCAGGAGCTGATCGGCTGAGCCGGACCTAGTCCCAGAAGCTCGACGCGGGGAGCTGGCGCTGCGCCCGCAGATTGCGTGGGCGGCCGGCGAGCGGAAGCACGACGGTGAACGTCGCACCGAGGCCGCGGCCCTGGCTCGCCGCGAGGAGATCGCCGCCGTGCGCCTCGGCGATGAGCTTGGCGAGGTAGAGGCCGAGGCCCATGCCCGGCACGTTCGCCGTGCGTGCGTCGCGGATGCGGCCGTAGCGGGTGAACAAGACGTGCATGTCCTCCGCGCTCAGGCCGACGCCGTGATCGCGGACCGCCACCCG
>DASUSA010000221.1:0-10352 GCA_036375335.1 Candidatus Limnocylindria bacterium | reverse complement strand
GAGTGCCTGCAGATCCGCATCGCTCGCCGGCGCGCCCTTGGAGAGGAGCACGACGCCGATCGGTGGGCGCCCGGAGCTGCGCAGTGGCGTGACGACGAACGTGTCGAAGCCGAGCTCCGTGAGGATCTCGCGCGTCGTTGGGGTGATCCGTTGGTCGGACGCCACGTCGTCGACGCGCTGGGTCGCGCCGCTGTGAAAAGCGACCACGCTCGGGTCCTGCAGGTTCGCGAGCGGGACGCTGAACGCTTCGGCGATCTGGTCAGCGATGCCCCGGCCGAAACGGCCACGGATCACGCGCGCGCGCTCGTCGACGATCGCCACGAGCGCCCGTTCGTATCCGAATGCGCGGGCGAGCCCGTCGAGCACCGGCACGAGCGCGGCTTCGGGATCGCTCCCGGCCAGCAGCTCGCGCGGCAGCGCATCGATGTCGTCCAGCGCGGAACGCTCGGTCGCTCCGGCCATCAGCCGGTCACCGGGCCGCTAGCGACGTTCCGTGGCGCCGGCTGGTGCCGACGACGGCGTTCCGGACATCCCGCCCGATCCGATCGACCCACCGGTCGCGCTGCCGCCCGGCGCCGGCCGCGCGACCGTGCCGGTGATCCCGAGGGCCTCGGCGTAACGAAGGTACGTGTCGATCGATGCCACAACGACGCGGGCTTCGACCGTGATCAGGTCGATGCCGACGAGCGAGACGCGGATCCAGGCATCGATGACGATGCCCTTGTCGAGGATGCGGTCGAGGACATCGATGAGGCTCGATCCACCAGCGGCGCGTTCAACGGGCATGTTCTCTTCTCCTAGCGCTTCGGAGTCGCGGACTTGAGCGTGCGTTCCAGATCGGCGATGCGTTGCTCGAGGCGCTTGATCTCAGCTGCTCCCTCGCCAACGCCCGATCCGGCGGCGCTCGCCGTCGCCGGTGCGACGAGGTTGCGGTCGTAGCGCCACCAGTTCAGCCCGATCTGCTCGGCCTTGTCGATCGAGCAGACCAGGAGGCGGATGCGGATCGTGAGCAGCTCGACGTTCGCGAGCGAGATGCTGATATCGCCTGCGACGACGAGGCCCTTGTCGAGGACCCGATCGAGGATGTCGATGATGCTCGTCGACGGTCCAGGCGCAACGCTGCGTGACATGCTCATTCGCGGCTCACAATAGCTTTCCGATCGGACCGAGGCCGAGGTTGAGGTCGTCAGGGTCCAGGCCGAACGCCACGGCGATCTCGCGCACCTTCGCCTCGAGGCGCATCAGCGCGACGCCCACCCGTTCGATCTCGTCATCGGTCAGCGTGCCTCCGTCCATTCGTCTGATCGCCTGTCGCTCGAGAAGCTGCCGAAGGAACTCGACCAGGGTCAGGACCAGCTTCGCCAGCCCCTGCTCGACACCCTCGGGATCGACATTGACCCGGTCCGGCAGGAGGCCCCGGACGCGCTCCAGCTCCCGCCGCAGCTCGCCGATCTCATCCTCCACGGCCGCTCCCCAGCTCCTCGGTGAAGCTGTAGGGCGGCCACGGACCGCTCACCACCGCGCGTACGCCGTCGATCGCACCCGCGGCCACGGTCGCTCGCGCCTTGAGCGCGTCGGCCGCGTCCCTTCCGGCCAGCAGCGACATGGACAGCGCCACCTCGGCACTCGGGCAACTTTCGTGCCGAACGTCCGCTTGGTCGATCGCTAGGTCCGCCGCGAGCCGGGACGCGAACGCGTCTCCGGTCTTCCGACGCTCGTCGGTGACCGCATGCATCGCGCGCTGGCGCTCCAGGAACGCCCGGCCGGACGGCGCCACCGCGTGCCCGCGACCCTCGGTTACTGCGGCCTCCGGCCACAGCAGCGTGATCGCGATCTCGCGACGATCGGCGAGCCGGTCGATCGCCGCGATGAACCGGTCCTGCTCGGCCTCGAGCGATCGCCGTGCGGCCTCCGCATCCGCGAGCCAGCTCGCGAACCGGACCGGGAGGCATGGGCCGGCGTCGCAGAGCACGGCGACGAGGTCGTGGTGCGCGAACGCGTCGTCCCGCGACAGCTTCGGCTCGCCGTCCCAGAGTGTGGCCCAGAGCCCGAGCTCCCCTGCGGCGATCTGCTCAAGTGGCCGGCCGCGGATCCCGACCTCCGGCCCGCCCGTCGCGCGCCTGGTGATCGCGTGGGCGAGAAGCCGGGTCACTTCTTGCGCGCTTCGAGCTGGGCGATCGATTCGGTCGCGGCAAGGATCACGTTGAGCCCCAGATAAATCAAGTCCACCCCAGCTACGGAGATCGTCGCCTCGCCCGTGATGACGACGCCCCGATTGAGCAGCCGGTCGGCCAGATCGAGAACGCTCAGCTCCTCATCGGGCAGGGCCGCGAGCCGGCCAGTCATCAGAGCTCGACCGTCGAGAAGCGATAGGCCGGCCACGGACCGCTGAGTTCCAGCGCATAGCCGCGCGCCTCCCAGCGGGTGGCGTAGCCGGCGGTGATCCCGTCGAGCGAGCCGCCGGCGTCGCGACCGGCGAGCGCCGAGAACCGCGCCAGCATCCCGCCGCCCGCATCTTCGACGAGCGGCTCGCGGAACAGTCGCATCTCCGCGCTTTCCAACGCGTCGGCCGCGTCGAGGACGGCCGCGGCGTCCGATGCCCGAAGCTCGGTCCGCTTGGTCTCTTCGAGCTGCCGCGTGAGCAGGTAAGCGCGGCCGGGCGGCGCTGCCGCGATCTCCGAGCGCAGCGCGCGAAGCGGCTCGCTGTCCGACTCGACCGCCGCAAGCGCCCGTGCGTTGTCGCGGCGCACGACCGCGATCCACTCCGCCTTGCCGCGTAGCGCGTCGAACCGCGGACCGAGCTCGGGCGCGCGCTCGTCGAGCATGCGTGTGACGCCCGATGCGTCGCGGAACACCGTCCCGAATGACAGCGGCACCAGCGGATCGCAGCCGGCCGCGAGCGCCGCGTTCACTTCCTGATGGCGCACCGCGCGCGGGGTGAGCCACCCCATATCGGCGAGGTGTGCGTTCAGCGGCTCTTCCGCGTAGTCGCTCTCAGCGACGTCACTCACGAATGCGACGGCGCCGCCGTCGGCGACGGTCCGCACGGCGCCATCGTCGAGCCCGCGAAGACGGGTGGGCGCGGCGCTACCGGCGCGGGCGATCGCGTAGACGTAGACGAGGCTCACGCGGGGCGGTCGAGCTCCTCGGGTGTCTCGATGACAGCGACGCGCTCGTCCCCGGTCTCGGCGAGCAGGCCCGCGAGCTGCTCCTCCGCGAGCTCCCTGCGATACGCCTTGATCTCGGCGTAGCGCACGAGGAGCGGAGCCTCCTGGCGCCGGAACTCGGCCTCGTCGATCTCGCCCTCCTCGAAGCGCAGGTTGAGGAGCATGAGCTCTTCTTTGACGGCGGAGTCGTCGGTCATCTCCTGCTCGGCCATGTCGATGACCTGCTGCAGGCAGTACCGGATGCCCGCCGCCGGGAGCGAGTACGGGAGTGTGAGCAGCTTGCCGAGGCCGAACACGGCCTAGACCGACGCCGAGCGCTCGAGCTGCAGGCGGATGGTCACGAAGTTGTACGGCGGCCAGGGTCCGGTGTACCGGAACGACAGCGTGCCCTCGAACTTCTTGCCGATGTCGTGGACCTTCGCATCGAAGTGCTCCGCCTGATCGCGCCCGACGAGGAAGGCGGCGTTCATGATCATCTTGTCGCCAATCACCTTGTTCGACCGTGACGCGATCGCCGCGTCGCGCAGGTGGTCGTAGATCTCGCGGACGATCGACTCGGACCTGTCCACCAGCGCCTGCTCGACCAACCGGCCGAGCTGCATGCGCGCGAAGTACGTCGACGACTGGGTGTTCGTTTCGATCTCCGCCTTCAGCCGGCGGATCTCCTCGTTCTGTTGCTCGATCTCGCGCAGGACCTGATCACGGTCCCAGTTGACCTTGAGGCCGAACTCCAGCTTGTCCTTCATCTTCACCAGGACGTCCCGGAGCGCGTCGTAGGTGTCCTTCAGGAACTCGACGGTGTCCTCGTCGGTCTTGAACAGCGTGCCGAAGCTCATCGGCACCGGCGTGAAGCCGTGTTCGTTCATGACCACTTCCTGGATGTGCTCATGGGTCAGCGCGTTCTCGCGCGTCGGGTCATAGACGATCAGCGGCGCGCGGCTGACGACCGCCGCAAGATCGCGGTAATGGACGGTAAAGACCTCGTCGCTTCGGCCGCCGATGCCGATCGTGCCGAACGTGCGCGGCTCGGTCGCTTCGATGATGCAGTAGACGTAGACGCCTTCCTGGGCACCGTCGCCCTCGGCGACCGCCGTCGGACCGCCGCGTTCCTCGCTCATCGGACGCAAATACTACGTTGCGAGATTCAGGAACTCGCGCGTGAAGCCGTACAGCTTCTCGCGGTCCTCGCGCAGCGCCGGGCGGAGTCCGTAGTGGTTGATCACCCTGATCTGGGCGGCCGTCCACTCCTTCCAGCACTCGGCGCAGACCCTCTGCTCGATCTCGTTACCGAGTGCGCCGGGCAGACCGGTCTTCCCCGCGCCCTCGCGAGTGTTGCCGCAGCGCGCGCACAAGACCTCAGCCATCAGCGCACCAGGCCGATCCGGCCGAGCGGCGCATACCGAAGCACCGGGTGCCCGAGGACGGCCGTCGGTGGGATCGGCCCGAACTGGCGCGAGTCCGTCGATGCGGCGGGATCGGCATGGTCGCCCTCGATGGTCACGCCGTCCGGCGCGATCGAGCGCACGCGCTTCACCAGGAGGCGCTTGGGCTCGCGCGGATCCGTCGCCACCACGACCTCGCCCGGGCGCGGCGGCCGCCGCAGCCGCCGGACGAGGAGCCAGTCCCCGTCGCGGAAGGTCGGCTCCATGCTCTGCCCGGCCACGGCGACCCTAAAGAGCGCCGTCGCCGGTCTCACTTCTTGGTCGCCCAGAAGATGTCCGCGATCTCCTTGACCGCCGCCTGCAGATCGGCCGCGGCCTTCGCGTCGACGCTCTGCTTGTTCTTCGAGCACAGCTTCGCGGCCTTCCAAAAGGTGTCGTGGAGCTTCGGGTACTTCTCGAGGTGCTCCGGCTTGAAGTAGTCGGTCCACAGGATCAGCAGCTCCTTCTTGCAGATCTGGGCGTGCTCCTCCTTTACCGCGACCGACCGGATGTACGTGTTGCGGCTCGCGTCGTCCCCACCCGTGGAGCCGGTGATCTTCTCGACCATCTTCGTCACCGTCTGAGCGGCGATCGTCGCGGCCGTCGGGTCGTAGATGCCACACGGGATGTCGCAGTGAGCGTGCGCCACGAGGCGCGGTGCGATGATCGAGCGCAGGTCCATGAGTCGTCCTCCCCGGTGATGTGCTTCGGATTATGGGCGCGGTCAGGGGTTCGCGTCGGCGAGCGTGACGTCCATGGTCATCGACTTGTCCACCGTGACGACCCGTCCCTCGACGCTGACGACCTGGCTCGGGAACGGCGCGAAGAAGTCGAACGTGTACTTGCCCGTGGGGACGGCGAGCGAGTACGTGCCGGTGTCGTCCGTGGACGTCGCGGTCAGGAAGCCCTGGGCGTCCGAGACGTTGACCGATGCTCCTTCCAGCGGGATACCGGTCTGGGTGCGGATCACGCCCTTCACGACGACCCCGCGCTGCAGCTTCACGTCGACGCTCACGTTCTGTGATCCGACGGTCACGGTATAGGCGTCGAGCCACGTCCGACCGCCCCCGACGAACTCTGGCAGGAGGTCGCTGCCGTCGGGGGGCAGCACCTGGATGAGATAGGTCTCGGGTCGGGTGGTCACGCGATACGCCCCGCTCGCGTCGGTGGGCCGACAGATGCGTCCCGTCGGGAACGGGGTGTCCGCGCAGACGAACGCGTGCACGACCGGAGCGCCGTTCGGGTCGGTCACATGACCGACGATCGACGGTCCCGGACCGAGCACCTGGTCGATCACGCGATCTCGATCGACATTGACGGACGTCGCGGCCACGCCGACGAGCGACTCGTCGTACCACTGCATCAGCAGCGCGTCGTCGTCCGAGGGAATGACCCAGACCCAGTAGGTATCGGGCTCGCGGAGTGCGACGTAGTGCCCGTGGACGTCGGTGCGCTCGCAATCCCATGGCAGCGACTCGCTGAACCGGTGCGTACAGACCTGCGCCTTCTTCACCGGCTGGCCGTCCGGCGTTGTGATCGTCCCCTGGATCGTGAACCCCGGGCGGAGCTGCACATCGATTCCGGGGGCATCCGCGGTGCGCGCGTCGATGACGTCCGCCTCTTCGCTGTCGACCCGTCCGTACGCCCACTGGGAAAGCAGCCGAAGACCCGGGCCGCCGTCGAAGCTCATCTTGTACAGGCCCGGGGTGACGTCGAGCGCGTACGTGCCGTCCGCCTTGCTCTTGTCGCAGACCGTCGCGGCGAGCGACAAGGGGTTCGCGCAGACCGGAGCCTGCCCGACCGGCTTCTTGTTCGTGTCGGTGATCGTCCCGCTGATCCGGCGGATCCGCTCGAAGGCCAGCCGGATCGACGCGTCGCCCCGCGTGAGATCCGCTCCGACCGGGGCGCCGCCCAGCGTGTTGACCGGGGCGCCCTGGTCGTCGAGCTGCCGCTGGGTCGCGGGCACCTCCGAGCGGACCTGGTACGCATCCGCCGGCAGCGTGAACGTCGCCGTTCCGTCGGCACCGGTCGGTGCGCAGGACTGAGTGCCCGAGAGCGTTGCCGCACAGACCCGCAGCCCGGCGACCGGACCGTCCGCGCCGGCCGCGACGACCTGGAGCTTGTGGGTCACCGGGGTCGGCGACGGCACGACGACCGGTGCCGGCGCGGAGCATGACCCGGCGACCACGCCGGCGATGAGCCATTTCACAGCCGCTTTACGGATTGGCGTCACTTCCCTGCCTCGCATCGTGCATGAAGGACAGAACGAACGGAAGCGAGGCGAGCCAGATGGAGAGCGAACTGATCTCGATCGGCGTGGTGCTCTTGGTCGTCGCGGTGGTCCTCCTGGTCGCAGTGGGCGCAGCTCCGACGCCGCTCGATGTCCATATCGCCGCCCTTCGGGCGGACACCCAGGCCCACGCCCTCGTCAGCGCGGTCGCTCAGCGTCTCCCGCACTGACCCGCAGCAATCGCGAGACCTCGGCGAGCGGCCCCGAGAGCTCCTCGCCGCGCTCGCGCTCCATCAGCCCGCGCATGGCCTCGCGCACCGGTTTTCCCTCGAACAGCACGCGGTAGGTCTCCGCGGCGATCGGCATGTCGACGCCCTTGGAGAGGGCGAGCGCGTGGACGGCCTCGGTCGTCCCGATCCCTTCGGCGACCTGCCCACCCAGCCGCCGCTTGATGTCGGCGATCGTCGAGCCCTTCGCAAGGAGCTCGCCGACCGTCCGGTTCCGTGAGTGCGCGCTCGTGCACGTGGCGATGAGGTCGCCAAAGCCGGCAAGGCCCGCGCAGGTGAGCGGGTTCGCACCGCTCGCGAACGCGTAGCGCGCGATCTCCGCGAGGCCCCTGGTCATGAAGCCGGCCTTCGCGTTCACGCCGTATCCCATCCCGTCGATGGCGCCCGCGCCGAGCGCGACGATGTTCTTCAGCGCGCCGCAGAGCTCGACGCCGATCACGTCCTCGTTCGTGTACGCGCGGAACATCGGCGTCCCGAGCAGCTGCTGGAACAGCCTCGCGGTGTCCGGATCCGTCGACGCGATGACCGTCGGCGCGGGCAGCCCGGCCGCGATCTCGCGGGAGATGTTCGGACCGGAGAGCACCGCGATGCGATCGGCCGGGAGCACCTCCGCCCAGAGCTCGCTCATGCGCCGCGAGTCGTCAGGCGCGAGCCCCTTCGTCGCGGAGCACAGCCGGTGTGCCGGCCGGAGCAGCGGAGCGGCGCGATCACGCAGCTCGCGGACCCCCTGCGCCGGCGCGGCGATGACGAGCGCATCCGCGGCGAGGGCGCGCTCGAGATCGTCCGTCACGACGACCGAGTTCGGGATCGTGACCCCGGGCAGGTAGCGGGCGTTCTCGCGGCGCGCGGCAATCTCGTTCGCCCGCGCGGCGTCGCGGGTCCAGAGGACGACGGACCGCCCCCCGTCGCGGGCCAGGATCGTCGCGAGCGTCGTGCCCCAGGACCCGGCCTGGAGGACCGCTACGTCGACGGGGATCTGCGTTGCCCGAGGCGCGGCTCGTTGCCCCGGATGATCCGGGCGATGTTCGCGCGATGGCGGAGGGTCACGATCGCTCCGGCGACGAGGATGAACGCGAGGACCGCCCAATGGAACGACAGGTAGCCCGCCAACACGAAGACGATGTAACCGAGCAACGCGCCGGCCACGGACGCGAGCGAGCTCACGCTCACCATGCGCGTGAACGCGAGGGCGAGCATGAACGCGACGACCGCTCCGAGCCATGCCGGCGTCGCGATGAACAGGAGCGCGCCGAACCCGGTGGCGACCCCGCGGCCGCCGCGGCCTTCCAGGAACGCCGGCCAGCAATGCCCGGCGACGGCGGCGACCGCCGCGACGGCCGTGGCCACCGTCCGTTCGTCCGACGACCCGGTCACGATGGCCGATGCGATCCACACCGCGCCGGCACCCTTGAGGATGTCGAGGATCGCGACCAGCAGCGCGGCGCCGAGTCCAAGTGTCCGGAACGTGTTCGTCGCGCCCGTGGAGCCCGAGCCGACCGTGCGCAGGTCGACGTTGCGGTACAGCCGTCCGACGATGTAGCCGCTCGAGATCGAACCGATGCCGTAGCCGATGACGCCACAGGCGACGATCCGGAGCAGGTCCATCAGTCCCGCGCTCCGCGGAACTGGAGCCGGATCGGCGTCCCCGGGAATGGGAACTTCTCGCGGATCTTGTTCTCGAGGTAGCGCTGATAGGAGAAGTGGACGAGATCGGGACGGTCCACGAAGAATACGAAGGTCGGCAGCGGCGCGTCGGCCTGGGTCACGTGATGGAAGCGGACCTCTTTGCCGCGCACGGTGGGCGGCGGGTGCGAGCCGATGGCCTCGACGAGCATCCGGTGGAGATCGGCGGTCGGCACGTGCGTCCGGCGCGTGGCGACGACCCGGACCGCGTCGGCCAGGGCGTCGTCGACGTTCCGGCGATTCTTCGCCGACGTGTAGTGGCTCGTGAGCCAGGGCGCGAAGTGGAACTCGCGCGCCACGTCGGCCCTGAAACGTTCGGTCGTCTCCATGCCGCGATCGACAGCATCCCACTTGTTGATGGCGAGCACCAGCCCCACGCCGGCCTCGAGCGCGTAACCGGCGTTGTGCACGTCCTGATCGACGATGCCCTCGACCGCGTCGACGAGGAGGATGGCGACGTCGGCGCGCTCGATCGCGCGGACCGTTCGCAGCAGCGCGTACTGCTCGATGCCGTGCTCGATGCTCCCGCGCCTGCGGATCCCGGCTGTGTCGACGAGCAGAATGCGCTTGCCGTCCCGCTCGAGGGCGGTGTCGACGGTGTCGCGGGTCGTACCCGGGAGCTCGCCGACCACCGCACGCTCCTGGCCCACGAGGGCATTCAGGAAACTGGACTTGCCGACATTCGGTCGGCCGATGATCGCGACGCGCGCGTCGTACTGCTCCTCGTTCGCCTCCTCCGGCGGGAGCGCCTCGACCACCGCGTCGAGCAGGTCGCCCGTCCCGGTGCCCTGGATCGCCGAGACGGTGTGCACCTCGCCAAGACCGAGGGCGTAGAACTCGGCGGCCTGCGCCTCGCCCCGCCACGAATCGCTCTTGTTCGCGACGATGAGCACCGGCTTCCGGCTGCGCCGGAGCCGATCGGCCACGTCATGCTCCACTGGCAGGATCCCGGTCTTCGCGTCGACGATGAACAGGACCACGTCGGCTTCGTCGATCGCCGTCTCGGCCTGCGCCCGGACGGCTGCCTCCATCGGGCCGGCCTTCGGATCGTCGAGGCCGCCCGTGTCGACGAGCGCGAATTCGCGGCCCCGCCACTCGGCCGTGGCGTAGAGCCGATCGCGGGTCGTACCCGGCAGATCCTCGACGATCGCGACCCGCTCGCCGACCAGGCGATTGAAGAGCGTGGACTTGCCGACATTCGGGCGGCCGACGATCGCGACGACGGCGCGCGACACTAGCTCGCCAGCGCTTCGGCGCGCTCCTTCACTTCCAGCAATGTCTCCATCGGGGTCGAGCAGCCGCCGATGAGACCGACCCGCTCCATGCCCGCGAGCCACCCGGGCTCGAGTTCCGTGGAGTGCTCGATGTGGTACGCGGTCTTCCCCTGCATCCGCGCGAGATTGACGAGCTCGCGCGTGTTCGCCGAGTTCTTCCCGCCGACGACCACGATCACATCCGTCTCGCCGGCGAGCTCGGTCGCGGCGTTCTGCCGCTTGATCGTGACCGGGCACACCGTGTTGAAGACCTTGAGCTCCTGGCTGATCTCGGCCACGTGACCGACGAG
>DASUSA010000220.1:0-2487 GCA_036375335.1 Candidatus Limnocylindria bacterium | reverse complement strand
GGGACCGGCCACAGCGCCGTCGGGCCCCGGCGGTCCCGCGTTCGCCTGACGAGCTCCGCTCCGGCACGCCCTGCGTCATCGTCATGGACTGCCGTGAGGGCGAGCCCGACCGCACCGGCGCGGCTGCGGTGTTCGAGGGGTTCTTCGACCTTGAGACCGGCGACCCGCGCCGCGCAGGGTACGGCGTGCCGCGACTGCGCATCGTGCGGCCGGCCGAATCAGCCCGCCTCGAGCTCGAAACAGAGATCGTGCGACCTGGCCCGGCTCTGCCCGCCCCGGCCGAGCCCCCGTCAATCGAGCGGGTGTGGGGATTCGAGTGCTGGTGGCGGCCCGACCCGGCCCACGCCGGCCTCACCGACGCGGACCGGATCGAGGTCGAGCAGAGCAAGAAGCTGCTTCGCGGCCTGATCCGGGACTCGCGGCGGTCCACCCGCCCAGCGCTCGCTCGCTAGCTAGCCCGCACGCTCCCTCGAAGGTACTAGGCCGCTTGCGGTACGACGTGCTCATGCGCTGTGACTAGGACCGGCCGGTCGATGTCACGACACTCCGCGTACGCCCGCGCGGGGCGGAGTGACGGGGACGCGGAGGGCGGCCATGGCTCGACCGAAAAGCATGACGACCAGCAAGGGCGGGATCCGGTTCTGGCACAAGGTGCTCGCGGCGCTCCTCGTCGTCGGCGTCGTCCCGATCGCTCTCGTGAGCATCGTGTCCATCCAGAAGACCCGCACCGACCTCACCGACCTCGGGGTTACGAACATCCAGCAGCGATCGACCTCGACGGCCGCGGCGCTCGACGCCTATCTGCAGAACCGGCTCGACGACATCGTCCTGGTGAGCCGGATCCCCGACGTCGTGCGGTACGCGGCCGCGCTCGACCCCGACACGAAGGACGCCGCGCGACAGTCACTCAAAGCCGCCGCTGCCCGGTCCGCGGAATACGAATCGGTCGCGGTCGTCGACCTGACCGGCAAGATCGCCGCGGCATCGGTCGCGACCGACGAGGGCACGGACGTGAAGTTTCGGCAGTACTTCATCACCCCGACCACGACCGGCCTGCCGTACATCAGCGACCCGAGCTACTCCGTCATCACGAACAAGCCCGCGCTGTTCTTCTCGGCGCCGGTGAAGGCGGCGGACGGTTCGGTCCTCGCCGTGGTGCGCTCGCGCCTCAACCTCACCGCGATCTGGACCGTGGTCGAGGCCGACGCGAACTCAGTGGGCGCCGGCGCGCACAGCTTCCTGCTCGACGACTACGGCATCCGGCTGGCGGTGTCGGAGACGAAGGACAACCGCGCGAACGCCGAGAGCCTGATCTACAAGCCGATCGCGCCGATCGCGCCGGACGTCGCGACAAAGCTCGCCGCCGACAAGCGATTCGGAACGATCACGCCCGACAAGCTGGTCATCGACCCGCTGCCGACGCTCAAGTCCGCGCTCGACCCGTTGAAGACCGGGTTCACGCCATTCGCCTACGGGACGGGTGTGGCCGAGCAGCGCGGTGTCGCAACGCGGCTGGTCGCGAAGCCCTGGGCGTATGTCCTGGCAGTCCCGCTCGCGACGTACACCAAGGCCGCCGACGACGCGACGTTCAACGCCGGCAGCGTCGTGGCGATCGGACTCCTGCTCTCGTTCATCGTCGGGATCATGCTCACCCGGTCGCTGGTGCGGCCGCTGCGGGACCTCGTTGGGGTCGCGACGAGCGTCTCGACGGGCGATACGGATCTTCGCTCCGCCCGCTTCGACACGCGTGAGGGCGACGACATCACGCGCGAGGTCGCATCGGCGTTCGACCGGCTCCTGAACGCGCTCCGCTTCTACGCGTTCGCCGATGAGCCGGGCGAGGAGTGAACGCGCTCGGCGAGCAGGTCCTCCTGGTCGCGAAGGAGTACCTCGGTCCGGCCTCCCAGCAATTCCTATCGAAGGAGCTCCGCGCCCTCGAGTGCACCGCGGACTCGATCACCTCGTGGCATCTGACGGCCCTCTCGGAGCGGGCCCGCATCGCCGCGTCGAGGATCATGGACGCCGAACGCGCCGACGAATTCGGGAAGCGCGTGGCGAGCCTCGCCGTCGCGAGCCCCCGGTCCGGTTCGAAGACTGCCGCGCACCCGAATGACGGCGGTGGCGCCCCCCGCGTCGGGATGGACGCCGCGGCGGCACTCTACGCGAGCGGAAAGCTTCGGCAGGCCGAGGCGGCGTACCGCCAGCTCGCGCTGAAGCACGGTGACGCGGAGTCGTACCGCGGGCTCGCGCATTCGCAGGTCGCGCTCGAGGATCTGGGGGCAGCGGTGCTCGCGCTCCGCGACGGTGCGGCAGGCCTCGCCCGCAAGGGCGACCGCGCCGGCGCCATCGGGCTGCTCACCGAGGCGGTCGCCATCGCGCCCGGCGATCTCGCTGCGCACCGCCGCCTCGCGGCCGCGCAGGCGAACGCGGGCAACGCGGTCGCGGCCTGCGCCGAGTACGAGCGGTACGTCGACTACGCGCTCGCGG
>DASUSA010000219.1:0-6507 GCA_036375335.1 Candidatus Limnocylindria bacterium | reverse complement strand
GATCCGTACCCCCTCGTCGCATCGCTCGTCACCCGACAAGGCCCCATCGCGGTCGCGGACCAGATGTGGGCGTCGTTCGTCTTGCGCCTGCAGCAGAGTCTGCCCGGCCGGACGTTCCGCGAGGCCTCCGTGATCACTCGCGAGCTCCGGATGCGGAAAGACCGTGCCGAGCTCGACGCCCTGCGGGCGGTCTCCGCCTCGGCTGACCGCGCCTACGTGCGCGCACTCGATCTCGACTTCGCCGGCCGCACCGAGCGCGAGATCGGCGCGGACCTGGCCGCGCTACTGCGCGACGAAGGACATGACGAGGTGCTGTTCACCATCGTCGCGGCGGGCGAGGATGGCGCCTCGCCGCACCACCACACCGGCGACCGGAAGATCCGCAACGGCGACGCCGTGGTCCTCGACTTCGGTGGGACCCGCGCGGGGTACGGCTCGGACATCACGCGCACGGTGCACGTCGGCGATCGCCCGAGCGACGAGCTGGTCCGCGTTCATGACGTCGTGCTGCGAGCGCAGCAGGCGGGCTACGAGGCGGCGCGCACCGGTGCGGCCGCGCAGTCGGTCGACGCGGCGGCTCGCGCCGTCATCGCGGACGCCGGCTACGGCGACGCGTTCATCCATCGCCTCGGGCACGGGATCGGCCTCGACGGCCACGAGCATCCGTACCTGGTCTCCGGCAACGACCAGCCCCTCGAGCCCGGCATGGCCTTCTCCATCGAGCCGGGCGTGTATCTGCCCGGCCGGTTCGGCGTGCGCATCGAGGACGTGGCGATCATCGGCGACGATGGACGCTGTGAGGGGCTGAATCGCGTCGATCGCGCGCTCGCGACCGTGCGCTGATGCGCTTCGCGGTCGCGACGGGGCTGGCCGCGGCGCTCGACCTCGCGGTGCTGCTGCGCATCGATCAATGGATCGGGACGGCCGCGCTCCTCGCCATCGGCTACCTCCTGTTCGCGTCCGCAGGCGCCGGCTTCTTCGCCGGGACGCGGAGCGGCCTGGCCGGCGCGCTCGCGGTGATCGGAGGCGTGCTCCTCTCGGGCCTGGTGCAGTACTGGCCGCGGGTCGCCTACGCGAACGACCTCGGTGTCCTCCTTGGCTTCGAGCTCCAGCTGCTTTTCGCGTTCGTGCCGTACGTGATCGGCGGCGCGATCGGGGGGTTCCTCGGAGGCGCGGTGCGCGGCCGCGCGCTCCGCGCGCGCAGTCCCGCACGGTGACCATGGCGCGAATGCTCGCGTCGGTGCTCGCGACGACGACGGGCCTCGCGTTCTGGTGGGGTCTCACCGAGCCGTTGCCGGTCCCGCCGGTCATCCTCCTCGGCGTGAGCGCGGGCATCCTCCTCTGCGCCGGCGTGATCGCGGGGCGCCTCGGGGTCGTGGCGGCGCCGTGCGCGCTCCTCTTCTCGCTGTTCCTCGGGAGCATCCTCGCGACGCAGATGCATCAGGCCTTCACCCCGTCGTTCGCGCCGGTGTCCCGCTTCGGCGGGCTGCTCGTGCTCGAGCTGCCGGCCATCCTCATCCCGCTTGTGATCGCAGCCGCGCTCGGCGCGCTCGGCGGGGCCCTCGGCGAGCGGCTGCTGCCCTCGCGGGGCTAACGCGCGGATCGGGTCTCGTTGCTCGGCAGCGGCAGGAGTGGTAGCGCGTAGAACACGGCGGTGAGCGCGTAGAGTGCCAGGCTCGCGATGGGCGCGACGAAGGCCAGCGCCATCCCGACGGCGTACGCGCCGAGCCCGATCGGGAAGAACCGTCCATCCCGGCGGATGCGACGCGCGATCGCGGCATCACCGACCAGCCGGCCGTCCTGGGTCGCGTAGAAGAACACGCCGGCGAATGCGATCGCGATGAGCAGCCCGCCCAACCCGTACACGACGAGGGCCGCCGTCGCGCCGTGCTCGGACAGGATGTAGCGATCGACCAGCGAGGTCGGGAACGGCACGATCCCGACGGCGACCAGGAGCAACAGATTGAGATAGAGGAACCGCCGGTCGACCCGCCGGCAGTGCTCGAGCAGGGTGTGATGGTTCACCCAGATGATCCCGATCGTGAGAAAGCTGACCAGGTACGCGGCGTAGGCCGGCCAGAGCACCCGGAGGGCCTCCGGGAGATCCGGACTGTCCGCCGGTACGCGCAGCTCGAGGACGAGGAGGGTCGCGGCGATGGCAAAGACGCCGTCGCTGAACGCCTCGAGCCGGCTGCTCCGCACCGTTCCTGCGTCAGCGCAGGACGAACGGGGCCGCGGCTTGGAGGGCCCAGCGGTAGACGACATCGGGCACGATGCCGATGACGACGACCGCGAGCCCGGCGACGCCGAGCCCGGCCGACAGCAGCCTGGGCGACAGCAGCCGCGGCGCGTTCGCATCGACCTCGTACATGTACATGTGCACGACGACCCGCAGGTAGTAGAACGCCGCGAGCACCGCGTTGAGGGCGATCACGACCGCGAGCCAGGTCAGTCCAGCGTCCAGCACCGGCCCCAGGATGAAGACCTTCGCCACGAACCCGACGGTCGGCGGGATGCCGGTGAGCGAGATGAGGAACACGGCGAACGCGAGGGCCCCCGCGGGCTGCCGGCGGGCGAAGCCGTTGAGCTCCTCGAGCGTCGCGCCTCGGGTCCCGGCGAGATCGAAATAGATGAGGCAGGCGAAGGCGCCGAGATTCATGATCCCGTACGCGAACACGTAGAACAGGACCGCGGCCGAGGCCGACGCGCCGGCCTGATACGCCGCCACTCCGGCGAGGATGTAGCCGGTGTGGGCGATGCTCGAGTACGCGAGCATCCGTTTCACGTTCCCCTGGACCAGGGCGACGATGTTCCCACCGGTCATGGTGATCGCGGCAAGGACCGCGAACACCGCGCTCCAATCGAGGCCGAGCGGGCCAAGGGTGCCGATCATGATCCGGAGGATCGCGGCGAACGCGGCGGCCTTCGGCGCGACGCTCATGAACGCAGTGGCCGGGGTGGGCGCGCCGTCGTACGCGTCCGGCGTCCACTGGTGGAACGGGACGACCGCAGCCTTGAACGCCAGGCCGACGGTCACGAGCGCGAGCGCAACGAGCGTCGCGCCGTTCGTGAGGCCGCCCGCGGCCATCGCCTCGGCGATGCCGGCGAACGTCGTCGTCCCTGAGAGGCCGTAGAGCCACGCGAACCCGTACAGGAGCATCGCCGAGCTGAACGCGCCGAGCAGGAAGTACTTGAGCGCGGCCTCGTTGCTGAACCGGTCGCGACGGGCCATCCCGGCCAGCACGTAGATCGGGATGGTCATGAGCTCGAGCCCGATGAACACCGTGATCAGGTCCGATGCGAGCGCGATGGTCATCGCGCCGACCGCCGAGAACAGGATCGTCGCGTAGAACTCGGCCGCGGGGATCGCCCGCCGCTCGAGGTATTCCGGCGCGACCACGACGGCGAAGATCGCGAGGATGCAGAACAGCACCCGGAAGAACGTCGTGAACGTGTCGACGACGACGAAGCCGCCGAAGGCGGTGTGGCTGGCGACCGTGAGCGGACCGCTGAAGATCGCGACCAGGAGCCCGAGGACCGCGAGGATCGGCATCCAGATCCGCGCGATCGCCCGGTCCACGACCGCGTCGGCCAGCAGGATCAGGCACGCCGTCGCGGTCACCACCACCTCGGGCAGCACCGTGATGACGTCGTCGACGCTCACTTCAACACCACCTGCGACGCGCCGGCGGCGATCGCGAGCACCCGCTGCACCGAGGGCTCGATGATCGCGATCGCCGGCTGCGGGAACACTCCGAGCAGCACGGTCAGGACGAGGAGCGGCACCGCGCACACGACCTCGAGCGGCGAAAGGTCGGGCAGCGCGCGGTAGGCCTCCCGCAGCGTGCCGAACATCACGCGCTGGAACATCCAGAGCAGGTACACCGCGGCCAGGATCACGCCGATCGCCGCGAGTGGTCCCCAGAACAGGCCGCCCGGTCCGCCGGCGGGGTTGAACTTGAACGTCCCCAGGAGCACGAGGAACTCACCGACGAACCCGTTCAGGCCCGGCAGACCGAGCGAGGCGAAGACGAAGACGCCGAAGAACGCCGTGTACAACGGCCAGCGATTCGCGAGTCCGCCGAGGTCGGCGATCTGGCGGCGATGCGTCTTCTCGTATTGGATGCCCACGAAGAGGAACAGCGCGCCGGTCACGAATCCGTGGTTGAGCATCTGGAGCACCGCACCCACACCACCCTGCTGGTTCAGCACGAAGATGCCGAGCGTGACGAAGCCCATATGCGCGACCGATGAGTACGCGACGAGCTTCTTCAGGTCCTTCTGCACGACCGACACGACCGCGCCGTAGAGGATGGCGACGACGGACAGCAGGATGAGGATCGGCAGCCACGCCTGGGTGCCGATCGGGAACAGCGGGACCGCGAACCGCAGAAAGCCGTATCCGCCGGCCTTCAGCAGCACCCCGGCGAGGACGATGGACCCGGCCGTCGGCGCCTCGACATGGGCGTCGGGCAGCCAGGTGTGGAACGGGACCATCGGCATCTTGATCGCGAACGCGAGCGCGAAGGCGAGGAACACCCAGAACTGGAAGTCCGCGGAGAACCGGCCGGAGCGCGTGAGCAGGTCGGGCAGCGACAGCGTCCGATCGCCTGGATCGCCGCTCTGCAGATACACGGCGATGATCCCCACGAGCATGAGGAGCGAGCCGCCGAGCGTGAACAGGACGAACTTCAAGGTCGCGTACACGCGCCGCGGTCCGCCCCAGATCCCGATGATCAGATACATCGGCACGAGCATCAGCTCGAAGAACACATAGAACAGGAACAGGTCGAGGGCCATGAAGACGCCGACCATGCCGACCTCGAGCAGGAGGAACGCGGCCATGAACTCGCCGATCCGCTCCTTGATCGCCCCGCCGCTCGAATAGAGGACCGAGATGAAGGTCAACAGGGTGGTCATCGGGATGAGCAGGACGGAGATGCCGTCCACACCGAGTTCGTAGCGGATCCCGAAGCTCGGCAGCCAGTCGGTGGACTCGACCATCTGGAAACCGGCCTCGCCCACGTGGAATTGCGTCAGCATGTAGACGGAGAGCGCGAGCTCGATGAACGTCGTGACGATCGCGACCTGCTTGATCGCGCGCGAGTCGCGGAAGAAGACGAACAGCGGGATCAGGCCCGCGATCGGGACGACGATGAGCAGCGTCAGCACGTGGTCGATCAACGGTGCAGCCAGCCGGTCGCGTAGCCGCCGTACACGATGAGGATGAGCAGCAGGCCGCCGACGATCGAGAGCGCGTAGTTGCCGACGATGCCGGTCTGCGCGCGGCGCAGTCCCCCACCGGAGAGCTTGATCGCCCAGCCGAGCCGGTTCACGAGCCCGTCGATGATGTGGATGTCGAACGCCCAGGCCGCGCCGGCGAACGCCTTGGCGACGTCGACGAACCGGCGGTCGTAGAGCTCATCGACGTAGTACTTGTTCACGAGGACGTCGTAGTAGGGACCCGCCGCGCGCGATACCGCTGCGGGGTCCGGCCGGCCCCGGGAGTACATCGACAGCCCGAGCAGAATCCCGAGGATCCCGACCCCGGTCGAGATCGCGGCGAAGGTGAGGAACTCGACCCAGTCCGTACCCGCTTCCGCGGTCGCCCCCGCCGTCCCGGACGCGACCGTTGGCCCGATGAACGAGTGGATGAAGCCGTTGTCCGGGGGGAAGCCGATGAACCCGACGAGCACACTGCCGGCGGCGAGGACGAGCAGCGGAACGGTCATCACGCGCGGCGATTCGTGGGCGTGCTCGAACAGATGACGGTCACGCGGCGCGCCGTGGAAGGTGAGCCAGATCGCCCTGGTGATGTAGAACGCGGTGAGCCCGCCGGTGAAGACCCCGACGACCCAGAGGATCGGGTACCCGTTCTTGAACGCGGAGCCGAGGATCTCGTCCTTCGACCAGAAGCCCGCGAGCGGCGGGAGCGCCGCGAGCGCGCCGCCGGCGATGACCATCGTCCAGTACGTGAGCGGCATCTTCGAGCGCAGGCCGCCCATGCGGCGCATGTCCTGGACGTCGCCGGCACCGTGGATCACCGACCCTGACCCGAGGAAGAGGAGCGCCTTGAAGAACGCGTGCGTGATGAGGTGGAACATCGCGGCGATCGGCGCGCCGACCCCGAGGGCCAGGAACATGTAGCCCAGCTGGCTCACGGTCGAGTACGCCATCACGCGCTTGATGTCGAACTGCACGAGCGCGATCGTCGCGGCGAAGATCGCGGTGAGGGCACCGATGCCGGCCACCCCCGCGAGGACCGGGCCGGCGGCGTCGAACAGCGGCGTCGACCGCGCCACGAGATAGACGCCGGCGGTGACCATCGTCGCCGCGTGGATGAGCGCGGACACCGGGGTCGGGCCCTCCATCGCGTCGGGCAGCCACGAGTACAGCGGGAGCTGGGCGGACTTTCCGGTCGCGCCGAGGAAGAATGCGAGACAGATGAGCGAGAGGACGCCCTGCGCGGGCGGATTCCGCGCGACCCGGTCGAAGACGTCCACGAAG
>DASUSA010000218.1:0-12123 GCA_036375335.1 Candidatus Limnocylindria bacterium | reverse complement strand
AAAATGCGGCGTGCGGTTCGCGACGATTGTTCACGTGAACGGAGTTCGGCTCGACCTGCGTCATCGAAAGCGGTGTCTCGCATGTCGCCCGCACCGTCCGCTCCGCGGTCCGCGGAAGCCGGTGCACCGCTCGATCCTGCTGAAGAGTTGCGCGAATTGTGGCGAACGATTTCCTGCCAAGGCGTTGGTGGCCGGGGTGCTTCGTTCGCTGTATCGGCGCAAGTTCTGCCTGTCATGTTCGCCCTTCGGCCTCCACAACACCTCCAAGCTACCGGCTGCTGCGCTCTCTTCGGGCGATCTGGTTGAACATCGCCGCAAGCGGCGGAACACTAAGACGTACCGCTATCAGAAGAGGAAGCGGCGTGAGCTGAAGGCCGAGCTCATCGCCAGCCGAGGCGGGAGATGCGCTGACTGCGGTTACAACGTCGCGTTTCCGGCACTCGAATTCCATCACCGCGATGCCGGCTCGAAGGAGTTCCAGATCAGTAGGAGCAGCGTGTCCCGGACCAGACTGTGGGCCGAGGCCGCGAAGTGCGATCTGCTGTGCGCCAATTGCCATCGCGTGCGACACCTCGCGGCGCCTGTGGACGGCGAGCCGACGGCAGTCACGCTTCGTCGCGAACGCAAGGCGAAAGCGGTGTTGGCGCTGGGTGGAGCATGCATGGGCTGCGGCCGCGCGGTCCATGCCCGCCTCTTCGAGTTCCATCACCTCGACGCCGGCACGAAGGACTTCGCCATATCGGCCGACGGAATTCTTCGTTCGTGGAAGAAGATCGAGGCTGAGCTCGCGAAATGCGTCCTGCTTTGCGCGAACTGCCACCGCGAGACGCATGCCGGCCTCAGGACCTTCCCGGGCGATCACGCGATCGCTGAGACTCCCGCGCCGTATCACTGGAGCCCACGCGCAGCCTGATTCGCGCTTTTCGCTTCGCGCACGAAACCCTCGGTTAGGCTCCAAACACAACTCGCAGGGGAGGGGTCTTGCTCCGGACCGTCGCCGCCTACCAACCGCGCCCCTGGATGCTGCTCGCCTCGGTGTTCTGCCTGACCCTGCTGTTCGGCTTCATCACCCAGGCCGCCGGCAGCCTGTACCTTCGCTGGACCGCCGATCCGATCATCCTCCACTACCGAACGACGCTCTCGTACACCTCGGCGATCGTCGGCGACGCGTTCCTTCTGCCGATCGTGAACCTCTTCATCGTCAGCCAGCTCGCGCTCTGGCGCCGCCGCCCGCACATCGCGGAGGTCACCGGCGCGCTCCTGATCGGCGGCATTCTCACGATCGCGGTGCATCTGTATCAGGCGACCCACGCGCTCCTCAATTGGACGATGACCCAGCCGTACTCGTGGACGCCGCTCGGCTACGTGCACGCGGCATTCATGTTCAGCGAGCTGTCGCTCGTGCTGTTCTTCTGGGGTCAGGTCGCGCAGGTCGGGCGCGAGCAGCCTCGGGCGATCTTCTCGCACCGCATCGCTATCGTCGTGCTCTGCTCCCTGTTCTTCCTGCGGCTGCTTCTCGGGGACTACGGCTACTTCGCGTAGGAGCGAGCGGCTTACCTACCGTCGCACTCTCGAGGTCACGCACGAGCTTCTCGAACGTTCCGATGGCCGCCTCGAGCCTCGCTGTCTCCGTGTGCGGGAGCGCCTGCAGCGCTTTGCCGATCCGCATGACGCGCTGATCGCGCCCCCGGAGCACTAGCTCGTTCGCCTTTCGCGTGGCCCGGACTCGGACGACCCGCGCGTCCTTCGGATCGCGCTCGCGGGTCACCAGGCCTGCCTCCGCCAAGATCCCCACCGTCTTGGTCATTGCCGGCGCGCCGAGCCGCTCCGCCCGGGCGAGCGCCCCGATCGAGATCGGGCCTGCGAAGACCACGACCCCCAGCGCCGAGCTGTGCTCGGCCGCGAGGCCGGCCGCCGCGGGCGGCCTCTCCTGACGAAGCGCACGCATGAGGTGGACCGTGGCGGAGTTCAGTCGCTGCGCCAGCTCATCGTGCGGTCGGCCCACACCCGGAGCGTAGCCGCTGCTTGACGTGCTTCACCCGGTGAAGTATCGTTCGTGGGCGACGGAGGTGCGCACGATGGGGAAGCGGATCGGGCTCGTCGCGGACAACCACTCGCGGAGCGAGGACGGAGCGGACGTGCCGGACGCCGTGCTGCGCGCATTCGACGGCGTCGATCTGGTCATGCATCTCGGTGATGCGGGCACGTGGGGGACTCTCGACCGGCTGGCCACGGTCGCGCCGGTCATCGCAGTGCTCGGCGGGCACAACGGGATCAGTCCCGACCTGCGGGTCGCAGGCCTGACGCGCGTGGAGAAGATCGAAGGTTTGCGGGTCGGCATGGTCCACGACCTTGTCGGCCGTGGCGCGGCAGCCGAGATGCGCGACGCGGTCGTGTTCAAGGGACGGCCGCGCGATGCCTTGCGGACGCTCCTCGGCGGGGAGATCGACCTCCTCGCGTACGCCGGGACCCACGATCCGCGGATCGCGTGGGCCGAGGGGCTACTCCTCGTCAATCCGGGCAGCCCGACCCTGCCGGCCGGTCGCGCGAAGGGCTCGCTCGGCCATGTGGCGCTGGTCGAGATCGCGGAGGGGATCGCGTCCGCGCGGGTCGTCGATCTCTCGGTCTAGCGGATCCCGGTGTCGGCGTGTAGCTCCACGTTCGTGTATTGGCCCGCGACCACGACGACCGTCTGAGCCTTGAGGATGGGAAGTCCGCTCTTGGAACGGAGCGTGTAGGACCCCGGCGCGACGTTGACGCTGAATGTTCCCGCGGCGTCGCTCGTGACGGTCGCCGTCACGTCGGATCCACTGACGATTTCAACGGTCATCGCGACCGGTCGGTCGGGGCACGGACTGTCGAGGCGTGCGGGTCCCGGGCAGGCAGGGCCGGCGAGGACCGTCCCCCGGATGCCGGTGTTCGCCGGCACGGCGGCGCCGCATGCCGCGAGGGCGAGGGCCAGGACCACGAGCGCCCGCATGTCACGTAGACGTCGGCCGGCCGGTCTAGGTTCCGTAGATCTTCCCGGGGTTCAAGATGCCTTTCGGATCGAACGCCTCCTTGACCTTTCGCATCGTGTCGAGCGCCGCGCCGTGCTCGAGCCGCATGTACTGCTGGCGGACCGCCCCGGTCCCGTGCTCGCCGGTCACTGTGCCGCCGACCGCCACCGCAAGGCGATGCAGCCGGTCGGCGAGCTCGTCGGCGCGCTTCACCTCGTCCGCGTCCGCTGGATCGATGAGGATCGCCGAGTGGACGTTCCCGTCGCCAAAGTGGCCGTAGAAGATGACCGCGATCCCAAGCTCGGCTGCCGCCTCGCGGGCCGTGCGGATCGTGCGCGGGATCTCCGAGAGCGGCACCGCGAGATCCTCGCCTGCGAAGATGCGGTGCTTGTCTGGGTGGGCGAGCGCGGACGCTGCCGCCATGCCGCTCCGTGCCGCCCACAGCTGCCTGATCTCGGTCTCACTCTCGGCGAACCGGGTGCTGCTCGCGCGCGCTCGCACGATCCCATCGACGTAGCGCACCGCAGACGCCACGTAGTCCGGCGTGCCCTCGACTTCGATGAATAGGACGGCCTCGCCGTCGGGGAGGCCGAGCTCCGGCCGGTAGCGCTGGATCGCCTCGACCGCGCTCCGATCGAGCAGCTCCGCCGTCGAGGGCAGGATGCCGGCGGCGAACAGGTCATCGAGTGACAGCACCGTGTCGTCGACGCTCGCATAGGCCGCCAGACACACCGCGCGGGCCGATGGCCGCGGCTGCACGCGCAACCGCAGGCGGGTGAGGATCCCGAGCGTGCCCTCCGAGCCGACGAACAGCTTCGTGAGGTCGATGCCGCTCGATGACTTCAGCGCCTTGCTGTGCTCGCCTCCGGTGACGATCACGGATCCGTCGGCGAGCACGACCTCGGCACCGAGCACGTACGCCGACGTCGTGCCCCAGCGCACCGCATGCGGCCCACTCGCATTGTTCGCGGCCATGCCACCGAGTGTGCATGCGCGCCCGCTCCCGGGATCGGGTGGGAAGAACAGCCCGTGCTCGCCGAGCGCGAGCTGGAGGTCCGCGAACACGAGGCCGGGCTCGACCACGGCTTGCAGGTTCGGCCGGTCGATATCGATGATTCGGCGCATCCGCGCGAACGAGACGACGATGCCGCCCCGGGCCGCGACCGCGCCTCCGGTCTGCCCTGTTCCCGCGCCGCGCGGCACGATCGGCGTCCCCGTCTCGTTCGCGATCCGCATCGTCGCAGCGACCTCGGCCGTCGTTTCGGGTACGACGACAACGTCAGGCCGGTGCTGCATGCGCAGCGACCAGAACGACGCGTCGTACGCGTATGGCTCGAGCGTCGCGGGATCATCGATGACCCGGTCGGCGGGCAGCACGGCGCGCAGACGCGCCGCGAGGTTGTTACGGGTCTGGAGGGCCATGCGGCCCCGTATCGTATGGCCCATCTCCATTCAGACCGCGCCCATCCTCCTGTCCTCGCACGTCCGCGCGGAGGACCTCGCGACCTGCATCTCGTGCGGTCTCTGTTTGAACGATTGCCCGACCTACCGAGTGCTCGACGACGAGGCGGACTCGCCCCGCGGCCGCATCCAGCTGATCCGTCAGATGGTCTCGACCGCGGGCACGAGCCTCGACGAGCGGGTTGCCGGGCACCTCGAGGCCTGCTTGGTGTGTCGGGCGTGTGAGACGGCGTGCCCATCCGGCGTCCCGTTCGGCCGGATCATGGAGGGCGCCCGCGAGGATCTGCGGGAGCGCGAGCGGCCGCGTCGGGTCGCCAAGACCATTCGCCGGCTCGGGCTCGCCACGGTGGCGGATCAAGGCCGGCTGCGCGTAATGACGCGGCTGCTCGATCTGTACGTACGCAGCGGCGCGCAGCGCGTCGCACGCGCATCGCACCTCATGCCGAAGCGCCTCCGCGCGATGGAGTCACTCGCGATGAAGGCCGAGGGCACGCCGTACGTCCCCATCGAGCGGCCGGACGCCGACACCGCGTTCTTCGCCGGCTGCATCATGCGGACTGCTTTCGGCGAGACCGAGCGCGCCACGGTCCGCATGCTCGAGCGCGGCGGCGCGCGCGTGACCGCCTGCCGGGAGCAGACCTGCTGCGGCGCGCTCCACGCGCATGCCGGCGACGGCGACACGGCGCGTGAGCTCGCGCGCCTCAACGTTGACGCGTTCTCGGGGATGGATGGGCCGATCGTCGTGAACGCAGCCGGATGCGGCGCGCAGCTGAAGGCCTACGGCGAGGTGCTGGCGGGCGATCCGGCGTGGCGCGAGCGCGCGCGGGCGTTCGGCGCGCGCGTGCGCGACGCATCGGAGACGGTCGTCCCCGGTTCGGTGCAAACCAGCGCACCGCGGCCGATCCGCGTCGTGTACCAGGACGCCTGTCACCTCGCGCACGGGCAGCAGATCCGGCGCCAGCCACGCGCGCTGCTTGGCGCGGTGCCGAATGTCACGGTCGTGCCGATCGCCGACAGCGAACGGTGCTGCGGCAGCGCCGGCGTCTACAACCTCACGCATCCGGAAGTGGCGGGGGAGCTGCAGCGCCAGAAGGTCGCGGCGATCCTGGCGGCGCGGCCGGACGTCGTCGTCTCGGCGAACCCTGGCTGCATCCTCCAGGTCGCTGCGGGGCTGCGGGCCGCGGGGTCGGACGTTCCAGTCGTGCATTTGATGCGGTTTTTGGACGATCCCAGCGCCAGCTTGGGCGCTTCAAAGCCCGCCTGAGCGCAACCGACACAGGGGCCCCGCGATGTGCGAAAATAGTGCTACCGAATGAGCGTTTCTCGTAGCACCTACCGCCACCGTCTCAGCTCCGAAGATGTCCGCAAGGGTCGGATTCTCATCACGAAGGACGCGTGGAAGCTGTTCCCCGAGCCCGGTGCGCCCGTGCACCTGCGCATCGGCGCGCGTCGCTTCGACGCCGAGATCCAGGCCGAGCGGTGCATGTGCGTGCCCCCGGAGCACGAGCACTACCACCTCTTCTGCAAGGACCTCAAGGGCCAGAGCGGCTTCAAGAACGGCGCACTCGTCGTGATCGCCAAGGATTCTGACGGGGGCTACCGCTTCGTCGAAGAGCGCGGGTAACATCGTGACGATGGCCGGTCCGTCGTACATCCTCATCCACGTCTTCGGGACCGTGCGCGACGAGCTTGACCGTGCCGACCGCGGCAAGCGCAGCTACTCAGGCTGGCTCCGCGAGTTCGTGTCGGACACGCCCCAGCGGCTCACCGAGATCGCGCGGCTCGTCGACCTCCTGACCGAAAACGGCTGGAGCCTCGTCGGCTCGCCGTACGACTGCGACGTGATGCTCGAGCGTGCGATCGAGCGGAGCGCCGCCGAGCAGGAGCTCCGGCGCGCCGAGGTCTGGGACCGCCTCCTTCAGGTCTGCTCCGCCGACGACGACGGCCACGCGATCTGGCATGCGCACCCCGAGGGCAAGCCCTCGAAGCCGCGCCGCCGCCGTCGCGTGCGCCGGCCCCCGACCAGCAGAGAGCAAGGCTCCTAGCTCGCCGCATCCCCTCGGAGACGAGCTCACCGAGCTCCACGTCCACCTCGGCGGCGCCGTCGACCCAGCCGCGATGTGGGGTATCGCGCACGCGCAGGGCATCCGCCTTCCGACGAAGGATTACTGGGAGTTCGTCGACCTCATCACCGTGAACCCGAAGCGCCGGAAGTCGTTCGAGGACTTCCTCGAGCTCTATCACTGGACGGAGCTCATTCAATCCAGCCCGATCGCGCTCGAACAGTCGGTCTACGAGGTCATCGGCGGCGCATACCGGAAGGCCAACATCACCACCCTCGAGCTTCGCTACAACCCTTTGAAACGCAACCGTGGCGGCGAGCAGGACCTCGACCACATCATCATGGCGTCCATCCGCGGGCTCGATCGCGCCGGGCTCGAGTACCCGGTCCAGGTCGGCCTCATCTTCTGCCTCGACCGGACGTTCGACCACCGGATGAACGAGATCGTCGTGGACAAGGCGATCCAGTACCGGAAGCGTGGGGTGATCGCGATCGACATCGCCGGTCCGAAGAACCCGGACTTCCACTACGCGGATTACGCGGCGCTGTTCAAGAGAGCGCGCAAGGCCGGGCTCGGCGTCACCGTCCATGCCGGCGAGGACGAGGACTGGCAGTCGGTCGACGAGGTCCTCACGCATCTCGAACCCGATCGCATCGGGCACGGGATCCACGCGGCGCAGGACGCGGGGCTCTGCAAGCGCCTGGCGGAGCGGGGGATCCATCTCGAGATCTGCCCGTCTTCGAATCTCGACACGAAGGTCGTGCGGGACCTGGACGAGCTCCGGGAGTTCATCGCCGTCTTCCGAAAGCACAAGGTCCATTTCAGCTTCAACACCGATGGGCCTGAGATGCTCCAGACGACGCTTCGCGACGAGCTGAAGCTCGCGGTGCGCGCGAACCTCGTGTCGCGTGACGAGCTCGCCCAATGCGGCGAATGGGCCCGCGAGGCCTCATTCCTGCTGAAGAGCGGGGCGTGATCGACCGCGAGCGCCGCGCCTGGCTTCGGTTCCTGATCGTCATTGCGGCCGCCGCGTTCGGCGAGACCCTCGGCTTCTGGCAAGGGTTGCCGTTCAGCGATTCGCTCCTGCCAGTTGCCTTCGGCGCCGGCGCGTTCTACCTGACGATGGGCCTCACCGCTCCGCGCTACCGGAGCAATGGGAACGTGCGCTACTGGCGAGGCCGCCGGATCGACGACGACTAGGGGTTATTTGCCGCCCTCGTCCTTCGGCGTCCCCGCTGCGCCTGCCCCCGCCGACGTGCCGAACTTCACGCCAGGCTCCGCTCCGAAGGATGCCGCGCGGAGCGAGTCCATCTCAGCGGGGTTGTCGTGCCGCATGACGAACGGGGCCAGCGCCCACACGATCGCTCGCAACGGATCTGGATCCCCGTTCGCTTTCCCGAATCGATCGGACACGAATTCGAGGAACGTGTTCGGGCCAACGAGCAGCTTCACCTCTTTGCGGTGCGTGGCGCCAGGCGGAGCGCAGGCGATGTGCGCCAGCGTGAAGTCGCGCTCGCCGCGCCCATCCGATACCCACGTGACGACCGCATCGCGCGGCTCCATGGTGATCGCGCAGACGTCGCACACCAGGTCGTACTCGCTCACGTCCGTTCCACGATAATCAGACGCAGATGAGCGAGCGTTACGGCAGCTGGGGCAAGGTCCTGCGCGTGGACCTGACGAAGGGGACCACCTCCGTCGAGGAGATGGACGAGCCGACCTTTCGGCGACATCCGGGTGGGCGGGCGCTCATCGCGCACTACCTGCTCACGGAGCTGCCGAAGGGTGCGGACCCGCTCGGTCCCGAGAACATCCTCATCTTTGCCATGGGCGTCCTCACCGGCACCCCACTCTCGGGCGCGTCGCGGCACGCCGTCGGCGCGAAGTCGCCGCTCACCGGCGGGTTCGGCGAAGCGGAGGTCGGCGGCTTCTGGGGTGCCGAGCTCAAGCGCTGCGGCTGGGACGCGATCGTCGTCACCGGCGCATCGCCCAAGCCGGTGTACCTGTGGATCAAGGACGATCAGGTCGAGATCCGCGACGCGGCGCACCTCTGGGGCCTCGAGATCATGGACACCGAAGAGACGCTCAAGGCCGAGGTCGGCGAGCGCCTCGCGCGGGTCTGCGAGATCGGTCCGGCCGGCGAGAACCTCGTCCGCATCGCCGGCATCGTCAACGACTTCAAGGACATCGCCGGCCGGGCGGGGCTCGGTGCGGTGATGGGCAGCAAGAAGCTCAAGGCCATCGTCGTGAAGGGCTCGCACGCGGTGCCGCTCCACGACGCGGCCAAGGTGAAGGAGATCGGGCGCTGGGTCGCGGACACCCTCCAGGAGAACCACTGGGCGTTCCACAACTTCGGCACCGGCATGGGCCTCGACGGGTACACCCGCGTCGGCGGCATGGCCGTCCGCAACTACAACGGCGGGCCGTTCGAGGGCGCCGCCGACATCAGCGCCGAGGCCCTGGTCGAGAAGGGTTACCGGGTGAAGATGGAGGCCTGCTGGGCCTGCTCGGTCCGCTGCAAGAAGGTCGTCAAGATGGAGACGCCGTACCAGATCGACCCGAAGTACGGCGGCATCGAGTACGAGTCGATCGGGGCCCTCGGCGCCGACTGCGGCGTGGGCGACCTCGCGCTCATCTCCAAGGTGAATGAGCGCTGCAACGCTCTCGGCCTCGACACGATCTCGCTCGGCGCGACGGTGGCCTGGGTCATGGACCTGCGGGCCAAGGGTCTGCTGCCCGACGCCGAGCTCGATGGACAGCCAGTCGAGTTCGGGAACGGGAAGGCCGTCCTCGCATCGCCCGACGCCGTCGCGTTCCGTCGCGGCCTCGGCGACACCCTCGCCGAGGGCTCGGTCCGCGCCGCGCAGACCCTGGGTGGCGCCGAACTGCTCACCGCGGTGCGCGGCCAGGAGCTCGCGATGCATGATCCGCGGCAGCGCACCGAGTACGGGAAGCAGGTCCGCGTGAGCTACGCGACGAGCCCGACCGGCGGCGACCACATGAACTCCAATCTCCCGTCGCGATCGGCGAAGAACACCGTCGGGATGTGCTTCTTCCTCCGATATGACGATCCGAAGCTGACCGACATCATCAACGCCGTGACCGGGTGGGGCCTCGACGCCGCGGGCCTGGCCGACATCGGCGAGCTCTCGCTGACGCTGGCCCGGCTGTTCAACAACCGCGAGGGGTTCGGCGCCGCGGACGACAAGCTGCCGGAGCAGGTGATGAAGCCTCACGTGTCCGGCGTGCTGTCGCGGGTGCGCCTGGATGCGGATGACATCGCCGAGCAGGTTCGCGCGTACTACCGGAGCCGGGGCTGGACGGACCACGGCGTGCCGACGCCCGAGACCCTCGAGAAGCTCGGCCTCACCGACTACGCCCGAGCCTGAGTACGACTTTCCGGCGCTGACCGAGGCGGACCTGCCGCTGATCCGCCGCTGGCTCCTCGAGCCGCACGTCAGCCGGTGGTGGGCCGATCCGCCGCGGGCCACGTATCCCGAGGACGAGCTCGACAAGTACCGCCAGCGCGTCCGCGGCGAAGGCGATCCGACGGACATCTTCTTCATCCGCCATCGTGGCCGGCCGATCGGCTTCGTCCAGAGCTACCTGATTGACGACTACGACGAGTACGGGCAGGCGCTCGCGCTCGATACGCCGAGCGCCGGGATCGACCTCTTCATCGGCGAGGCCGCGGAGATCGGGAGGGGTCACGGAGCGCGGTCGATCCGGGCGTTCCTCCGCGACGTCGTCTTCGCGCGCTACGACGTCGCGGAATGCGTGATCGGTCCGTCAGTGAAGAACACGAGCGCGATCCGGGCGTACGAGAAGGCCGGCTTTCGGTTCTTCCGTGATGCCCAGGTGCCCGACGAGCCCGACCCCGAGCACCTGATGCGGATCCGCCGGGACGAGGTCACGGAACCGTGATGACGACCTTCGCCCGCGCCTTGCCGGTACCGACGTAGCGGACGGCCTCGGCCGCCTCGCTCAACGGGTATTGGCGGTCGATCACGGGCATCAGCTTTCCGGCTTCGACCATCCCCTTGAGGGCGACGAGGTCCTCGTTGGTGATCGCCGCCATGTGCAGCACCAGCCACTTGCTTCCCAGACGCGACCGCAACAGGCTCGTACCGAGCCGGGCGAAGACCGCGAACCAGCTCTTCTTGGCGGCGCCGATCAGGACGATCCGCCCGTTCGGGGTCAGCACGCGTCGCATATCACCGAACGAGCGGTCCCCCGCCACATCGGCCACCAGGTCGTACCGCTCAGGGCGACGGGTGAAGTCCTCCGTGCTGTAGTCGATGAGCAGGTCCGGGTTCATCGAGCGCACGAGCTCGAGGTTGTGCGTGCTGGTCACGGCGGTCACGCGCGCGCCTAGCGCTTTGGCGATCTGGACCGCGAACGTGCCGACGCCGCCGCCGGCGCCGTAGACCAGGACTCGTTGTCCGGCCGTGAGCTGGCCCCTGTCGCGCAGGCCCTGCAGGGCCGTGA
Source organism: Candidatus Limnocylindria bacterium (assembly GCA_036375335.1). GTDB lineage: Bacteria > Chloroflexota > Limnocylindria > P2-11E > P2-11E > UBA4735. The sequence continues at coordinate 1,112 of DASUSA010000218.1, read as the reverse complement.
CGGCGGCGACGCCGAAACAGGCGGCCTGCGCGAACGAGAGCTGCGGCGGTTTCGTCACCAGGACCCGCTCGGTCGACGTCGCGTACTCGGCGAACGTGGCCCTCCCGGTACCGAAGACCACATCGCCCGGTCGCAGGCGCGTCACGTTCTTGCCGACCGCCTCGATCTCGCCAGCGACATCAACCCCTCGAACCGGGATGTTCGGCTGGCGCATCAGCTTGCCGATGATCGTGAGAGCGCGCCCGCCGTGCACGTTGTGCCAGTCGAGGGCGTTCACGGAGGCGGCGCGAACTCGAATGAGCACCCGGTCGTCGGTGATGGCTGGCCGCTCGATGTCACGCAGGTGCAGCACGTCGGCGGAGCCGGTGCCCTCCTGCACGAGCGCCTTCATCGTCGTCCCGGTCTGCTGGGTCGCCAGAGCGGCTACCACGGTCGTTCTCCTTTGCGCCTTGAGCAGAGCGTGGTCCCGGGGTGTGAAGAAGGTATGAACGCGTGACGTAGCTCCCGCGGCCTCCGGTCGATCACAAAAGGCCCATGAGCTTCCAGGCCGGCACGCTCGCGGCGATCGCGGCGAACCGCACGGCCGTCAGTGCCAGGCCGATGCGGGTGCCCTGCCGGTCATCGAACGCCTCGCCCGCGGTCGCTTCTCGCGCGACCAGGTATTCGAGCCCCTGGTAGGGCAGGACCCAGATGTTGGCGGCGAGCAGCACCACGAGGCCGGCGAGCCACGGCGAGATCCCGAGCTGCGGCGCGGCCGGTACGACCGCGAGCGCGAGTAGGAGCATCGTGGGCCGGCTCGGCAGGACGAAGCGCAGGAGGATCGTCGCGGCCGCGATCGCGATGAGCACGATGCCCGGGTCGCCGAGGCCCGCGGTGCGCTGCACGAGGCCGGCGGCGACCCACGTGTCGACGTGCGTCGCCTGCATGACGTTGCCCGAGCCCAGGAGCGCGCCGAACAGCATGAGGAAGCCCCAGTCGATCCCGGCACGGAAGCGCTCCCGGTCGAGCGCGCCCGCGGTCACGACCACGAGCGCGAGCAGCGCGAGCCACGCCGGCTCGACGTTCAGGACTGGCTGCGCGATGAGCCCGGCGAGCAGCAGGCCCGCGGCGGC
>DASUSA010000217.1:0-8096 GCA_036375335.1 Candidatus Limnocylindria bacterium | reverse complement strand
TGTCGCCTTCGGTGATGATGGCATCGCCCGCCTGCACGGCGATCGGATCCATGTACGCGGCCAACCGGGCGAGGGCCACCCGATCGAGACCGGAGGTCAGATCGACGCTGCGGAGCCGCTCGCTGCGTTCGGCATCCACGTCGCTCATGACCGCGGGATGCTAGTCCCTGGAATGCGTCGGAAGCCCTGGATTGTTCCCGTAGAGTGAAGACATGGCCGCCGATCCCTTCGAGACCGAAGCGCTGTCGTTCCTCGACGCGCTCTATCGAACGGCCCTCCGGATGACCCGCTCGGAGGCGGAAGCCGAGGACTTGGTGCAGGAGACCTACATCCGGGCGTTCCGCTTCCGCCACCAGTTCACGCCGGGCACCAATTTGAAGGCCTGGCTCTTCCGGATCCTCACGAACACCTTCATCAACCAGTACCGTCGCAAGGCCGCGCGGCCGGACACGACCGAGCTCGACGACGTCGAGGAGTCGATCCTCTACCGGCACATGCGCGATGTGAGCCCCGGATCCGCGTCGCCCGACCCGGAGGCCGAGCTCATCGACAACACGCTTTCGAGCGAGGTAAAGGACGCGCTCGAGGCGCTGCCCGAGAAGTTCCGGACCACGCTCCTGCTCGACGTGGAAGGGTTCTCCTATAAGGAGATCGCCGAGGTGCTCGACATCCCGATCGGGACCGTCATGAGCCGCCTGCACCGCGGACGGAAGTTCCTCCAGAAGCGTCTCTACGACGTCGCGCGGGACCGCGGCATCGTCGCCGCCCGCGCGATGCCGCGGCCGGCGGACTAGGGAGGAGCGATGGACTGCGCCGATTGCCTGGAGCGCCTGTACACCTACCTCGACCGGGAGCTCGCACCGGCTGAGGTCACCGAGGTCCGCGCGCACCTCGACGATTGCGGCGGCTGCGAGGACAGCTTCGTCCTCGAACAGCGCTTCCTCGCCCGCGTCCGCGACTGCTGCCAGGAGGATGTGGCGCCGACGGAGCTCCGAACGCGCATCGTCGCCCGACTGCGGATGGAGAGCGACACACCGCTCTAGCTATTGACATCACGCGGGTGTGTGTGTCTAGATAACAAACAATCCGTGGCCAGAAGGGGGTGATCTCCAATGCCAGCGAAGAAGAAGGCCGCTAAGAAGACGGCCAAGAAGAAGTCCTCGAAGAAGAAGTAGTTCTTTGACGTGTAGCGACGACGAAGGTCGTCGCTCTTTCGTAATCACGATCCGACACCTTTCGCGATCTCGCCGATCCGCTCTAGGCCTGGGCGGATCGGTTTCTTTTTGCCCGACCTACGCTGTCGCCGATGGGCCGTCGATCGATGCCAGAGCTGGACGCGCGCGCCGTGGCCGCCGGAGTAGCGCTCTCAATAGTGGTCGCGATACTGGCGATTTTCCTCGGTTTTCCGGCCATCGGCGCCCTCGCGGGTACAGCGCTCGGTGGCTACGTGGCCGGGCGGATGGCCGGGCGCGACGGCCTGTACCACGGCGCGATCGTCGGCATGCTCGCCATCGTCGCGGCGTCCATCGCGGCGAGCGCGGGGAACGCCAACGTGACCAACGTGCTCGCCGACACCCTCAGCATCATCGTCAGCGACGTGCTGATCCTGTCGTTCAGCTCGGTCGGCGGATGGCTCTCGACGCGGAGCTGACCGGCTTCGTCTTCCTCGGATAGGGACAGAGATCGATGACCGGGCAATCCGGGCATTTGGGGGTCGGGTTGCAGATCCGGCGTCCATGGAGGATCAAATTCCAGGTCGCCTTGACCCAATCCGGCTCCCGGAAGACCGCCCGGAGGTCCTGTTCGATCTTGTCCGGGTCGGTCTGGCGGCTAAAGCCCAGCCGGACGGCGACCCGGGCGACGTGGCGGTCGACGGCGATCGCCGGCACCCCGAAGGCGTTCGCGAGAACGAGCGACGCTGTCTTCCGGCCGACCCCGTGGAGGGAGGTGAGGCCCTCCATATCGCCCGGCACCTCTCCGCCGAAGCGCTCGACGATGCCGAGGGCCGCTCCTTTGACCGCCTTCGTCTTCTGGCGGAAGAAGCCGGTCGGCTTGAGGTCACGCTCGAGAACCGCGACCTTGACCGCGACGTAGTCGGCGGCGGTGCGGTACTTGGGGAAGACGACCGTGCGGGTGACCTCATTGATCCGCTCGTCCTGGGCCTGCGCGGCGAGGATCGCCGCCACCAAGAGCTGCAGCGGATCGGCGAACTCGAGCGTCGGACCCCAATCCGGGTAGGCCTTCTCCAGCCGGGCGAGGAGCGTCCGCGCCCGTGCGCGCAGAGCGGGCGTGACCTTCGGGACGTACGGCTTCTTCGCCGCGCGCTTCTTCGCCGTCGCCTTCTTCTTCGGTGGGAGCGTCTTCCTCGATCCGGCTTTCTTCATCAGCGCAACCCTCTTCATGGGAACGCGAGCTCCTCCCCGATGGCCTGCGCTCGCGCGCGCTCGTAGGCCCGCGCGGCGACGACAAGATCCTGGATCGCGTTCCCGACGCTCTTGAATACGGTGCGTTGCAGGTCATCGTTACGGCCCTGCTGGCGTCCGGAAAGCACCTCCCCCATCTCGACGACGTCGCGTTCGCTGCGGCCCTGCAGCTCGCCCGCCTCGGCGAGCGCGGCCGCCCGCTGGTCGACCACGAGCCGAGCGCCACGCAGGGTGTCCTCGTCGAGCTCGCGCATCTGCGGGGTGAACGAGCCGACGGCGGTGACGTGCACTCCGGGTCCGAGCCAGCCGCCCTGGAACACCGGGGTCGGACTGGTCGTCGCGGTGATCACGATGTCCGCGTCGGCGACGGCATCCTTCGGAGCGGCCGCATGGATCGCGATGGCCCCGAGCCCTCGCTGGCCCGCGGCCCACTGGCGCAACGCCGCGGCGTGCGCCGGGTCGCGCGCGACCACGCGAACATCCGTGATCGCCCGGACGCAGGCCAGTGCGGTGAGCTGTGCGCGGGCCTGGGCGCCTGCCCCGAACAGGGCCACGCGGCTCGCGCCCGACCGGCTGAGCTCCCGGGCGGCGACGCCGCCGGCGGCGCCGGTGCGAAGGGCGGTCAGCGCGGTCCCGTCGATGAGCGCAAGTAGCTCCCCGGTCGCGGAATCGCCAAGGAGCACGGTGCCCATCACGACCGGCCGCCCCGCCAGCACGTTCCGGGGGACGACGGTCACCACCTTGACCGAATAGGAGGACGAGCCGACCAGCGCGGCAGGCATCGTGAGCGCCACTCCGCCGTGCCGGAGCGGCACCGAGAGGCGCACCGGGACGGTGGCTTGACCGGCGGAAAGGGCTGTGAAACCGTCGGCCACCGCGTCGATCGCCTCGGCCATGGGGCACGCTATCTCGAGGTCCGCCGCCCGCAGGAGCCGCACCGTCATTTCGTTGACGAGCCTAGGGGCTGCTCGTAGGCTCACTCGTCACGGGCCCATCGGGCCCACGGATGGGGAGGCCGGGCTTCGGCGCACCCAAATGGCGAGGGAGGACACATGCAGAAGCGCTGGCTTTCCATGGCTTCCGTCCTGACGGCGATCGCACTCGTTGCGGCAGCCTGCGGCGGCGGCGGCACGTCGGGCACGACATCCACACCGGGTGCCTCGGGCTCAGGTGCCGCGGCCACCACCGCGGCCGCAACGACCGGCGAGATCATCATCGCGAGCGACCTGCCGACCTCTGGGGCGGACGCCTCGAGCGGCCTGCCGACCCAGAACGGCGTGGCATTCGCGCTGTCGCAGACCACGTCCTACAAGGGCATCAAATTCACGTTCAAGCCGTTCGATGACACGGTCAACGGCGTCCACGACCCGCAGAAGGGCGCGCAGAACGTCCAGCAGATGCTGTCCGACCCGAAGGTGGTCGCGATGGTCGGACCGTTCAACTCGAACGTCGCCCGGGCGGAGATCCCGATCGCGAACGGGGGGCAGCTCGCGATGATGAGCCCCTCGAACACGAATGAGTGCCTCACCCAGACGTTCCCGTACTGCGACCCGCAGCCGGCGGCGCTCCGCCCGACCGGGAAGAACAACTACTTCCGCATCGCGGCTCCGGACACCGTCCAGGGCCCGGCGATGGCGGACTACATCCTGAACACGCTCAAGCTGACCAAGGTCGCGGTGTTCTCGGACAACGAGACCTTCGGTAAGGGCGTGGCCGACAACTTCGTGAAGCGTCTGCAGGCGAAGGGCGGCACCCTCACGAACCGCTCCGACTTCGACTGGAAGACCACGAACGATTTCAAGCCGTTCATCAACGCCGCCAAGGCGGCGGGCGCGCAGGCGATCTACGCCGGCGCGACCTCGGCCACCAAGGCCTGCATCGTCCGCAGCCAGATGTCGGGCATCCTCGATGTCCCGTTCACCGGCCCGGACGGCATCGGTGACGACCAGTGCCTCAAGGACTCCGGCAGCAACACTGCGAACATGTTCTTCACCAACGCGGCCGGAGACGCAGCGCAGAACCCGGACGCGGCCAGCACGGTCGCGGCGTTCAAGCAGGCGTACCCCAAGGCCTCTGACCTCGGTGCGTACACCTTCCCGGCCTACGACTGCGCGTTCATCCTCATCGACGCGGTCAAGCGCGCGATCGACGCTGCGGGCGGCAAGGTGCCGACCCGTCAGCAGGTGATCGATGCGGTCCAGTCCACCAGTGGCCTCAAGGGCACCGTCGGGACCTACGCCTTCGACGCGAACGGTGACCCCAAGTCCGCGACCATGGCCTTCTGGGCCTCCAAGGGCACCCCGGCCGCTTGGGTCTTCCAGAGCCAGTTCAGCGTCCAATAGCGACGACGGACGAAGGAGGGGGCGGGAACGCCCCCTCCTTCTTCTTCGCGTAGCGTTCCCCGCCTAGCGCTCGCGGAGCGGAGGAAGGCGTAGTGGTCTCGAGCGTGGCCAACGCGCGCACGCGGCTCTTGGCGGGTAGCCGCGGCAGACTTCTCAACGGGACACTGTTCGCGCTCATCGCGATCGCGCTCATCATCCTCGCGACCAAGGTCGCGACGTTAGGCCCGGCCTATTTCATCCAGATCGTCGTCTACGGCTTGGCCAACGGCTCGATCTTCGCGCTCATCGCGCTCGGCTACACGATGGTCTACGGCATCGTCGAGCTCATCAACTTCGCGCATGGCGATGTGTTCACGCTCGGTGGGTTCATCTCGCTGTGGCTGCTGCCGATCTTCGGCATCACCGAGGGCGGCAACGTCACGGGCGCCGGCCTCATCCTGCCGCTGCTGGCGATCCTGATCCTCTCGATGGTCGTGTGCGCCGTCGTCAACGTCACGATCGAGCGGGTGGCCTACCGGCCGCTGCGCCACGCGCCGCGGCTGACGCCGCTCATCACCGCCGTCGGCATGTCGTTCGTGCTCGAAGGGATCATGTTCCTGTGGCGGGGACCGTTCAACCTGCACTATCCGAACGTTCTCCCCGCGACGTCGATCGAGCTCGGCGGCGCGAATGGGCCGGCCATCGGCTTCAAGGACGTCGCGGTCATCGTCATCGCGGTCGTACTCATGGTCGCGCTCACGCTGTTCGTCGAACGCACGAAGCTCGGCAAGGCGATGCGCGCGACGGCGCAGGACAAGGACGCTGCGGAGCTCATGGGGATCGACATCAACCGCACGATCGCCGCGACGTTCTTCATCGGCGCGCTCCTCGCCGGCGCCGGTGGGATGATCTTCGGTCTCTACTACAACACCATCACCTTTGACCAGGGCTTCACCGCCGGGTTGGTCGCGTTCACCGCGGCCGTCTTCGGCGGCATCGGGAACATCCAGGGAGCCGCGCTCGGCGGACTCGTGATCGGGATGATCCAGTCGCTGTCGGATGGGTACTTCGACACCGCGTGGACCCAGGTGCTCATCTTCGCGATCCTCGTGCTGGTGCTTGTCTTCCGGCCCACGGGCATCCTCGGGATGCGGGTCCCCGAGAAGTAGCGATGAAGATCCTCCGGACGATCCGAAAGATCTGGGAGACCGATCCGCGGGTGGACCCAAATCCGCTCGTCTACGCGATCCTGGGCCTGGCCGCGATCCTGTATCCGGTCTGGGCGCAGGTCTCGACAGGCGGCCAGGGCGACTTTCTGATCAGCGTGCTCGCCGACGCGGGCGTGTACATCCTCCTCGCGATCGGTCTGAACGTCGTGGTCGGGTTCGCTGGGCTGCTCGACCTCGGCTACGCGGCATTCTTCGCGATCGGCGCGTACACGTACGCGTTCCTTGCATCGGATCACATGGTGGTCACGCCGCTGCACGAGGCCGTGCACCTGCCCTTCTGGATCGTGCTGTTCATCGGTCTCTTCGTCGCCGCGGCGTTCGGCCTGATCCTCGGAGCGCCGACCCTTCGGCTGCGCGGCGACTACCTCGCCATCGTGACGCTGGGCTTCGGCGAGATCGTCCCCCGGGTGTTCAAGAACCTCTCCGTGTGGACGAGCGGCGTGAACGGCATCTCCGCGCTGGACAAGCCGGTGCTCCCGGTCTGGCTCAACGGCCCCTGGTCGGGCGACCCGCTGGAGGTCGTGCAGAACTTCAAGATCGTGAGCCCGATGGCGTTCTACGTCGTGATGGTCCTGCTCCTCGGGATCTGCGTAGTGCTCGTCAACAACCTGCGCCGCTCGCGGGTCGGTCGCGCCTGGATGGCGGTCCGCGAGGACGAGGTCGCCGCAGCCGCGATGGGCGTGAACACCGTGCGGATCAAGCTGCTCGCGTTCGCCATCGGCGCCGCGTTTAGCGGCTTCGCCGGCTCGTTCTACGGCGCGAAGCTGTCGCTCGTCAGCCCCGAGAACTTCGGCTTCACCGTGTCGATCACGATCCTCGTCATGATCGTGCTCGGCGGCATGGGCAACATCCCGGGCGTGATCATCGGCTCGCTGCTCATCTACGGGATCACGTTCCTGTTTCTGCCGGCCCTGCCGCCCCTGGCCGAAGAGTGGGCCACGAACATCGGCCTCGGCGGTCTCGTGGCGACGAACGGCGACTGGCCCGGGATCGGTCAGGAGATGCAGCGCCTCAAGTTCCTCATCTTCGGGGTCATCCTCGTGTTCACGATGCTGCTGCGGCCGCAGGGCCTCATCCCGAGCCGCGTGCGGCAGCAGGAGCTGCGAAAGGGCGTACAGGAGGACATGACGATCGAGGACATCAACGCGGAGACGACGGCATGACCGTGGCGACGGCCGCGCCGGTCCCCGCTCCGACCGCGCAGGACTACATCCTGAAGATCGAGCACGTGACGAAGCGGTTCGGCGGCCTCGTCGCCGTCGATGACGTGTCGTTCGACGTGAAGCGAGGCGAGGTCTTCGCGCTCATCGGCCCGAACGGCGCGGGCAAGACCACCCTGTTCAACTCGATCACCGGGATCTTCCCGCCGTCCGAGGGTCGCGTGGTGTTCGAGGGCCGCGACATCGCGGGCGCGAAGCCGCATCAGGCCGCGGCTCTCGGGATCGCGCGCACGTTCCAGAACATCCGGCTGTTCGAGTACATGAGCGCGCTCGACAACGTCCGGGTTGGCCAGCACTGCCGAACGAACAGCAAGCTGTGGGATTCGCTGTTTAAGACCCCGCACGAGCGGAAGGAAGAGGTCGCCATCACCGAACGGGCGACGGAGCTCCTTGAGTTCGTCGGCATCGAAAAGCATGCCGAGAACTACGCGCGCAACCTCGCCTACGGCCAGCAGCGCCGCCTCGAGATCGCGCGCGCCCTCGCGACGCGGCCGCACCTGTTGCTGCTCGATGAGCCAGCGGCCGGCTTCACACCGCAGGAGAAGGTCGAGCTCATGCGCCTGGTGGACAAGATCCTCGCCGAGGGGATCACGGTCTTCCTCATCGAGCACGACATGAAGGTGGTCATGGGCATCTCGCGCAACATCGCCGTGCTCGACCACGGCGAGCTCATCGCCCTCGGTCCGCCCGAGGTGATCCGCAAGGACCAGCGGGTCATCGAGGCGTATCTGGGTAAGGGCGCCTGATGGCCCTCCTCGAGCTGAAGGGCGTCGACGCGCTGTACGGGCGCGTCCGGGCGCTCCGCGGCGTGACGATCAACGTGGACCAGGGCGAGGTCGTGGCGCTCATCGGCAGCAACGGCGCCGGCAAGACGACCACGCTTCGCACGATCTCGGGGCTCAT
>DASUSA010000216.1:0-5618 GCA_036375335.1 Candidatus Limnocylindria bacterium | reverse complement strand
GGTCACTCGACGGTGACCGCCTTCGCGAGGTTCCGCGGCTGGTCCACGTCGTTGCCGCGGCGGTCGGCGACGTGGTACGCGAGGAGCTGGAGCGGCACGACCGCGAGCGCCGGTGAGAGCAGCTCGTTCGTCGCCGGGATGCGGATGATCTCGTCGGCGTGCTGCTCGATCTCAGTGTCCCCATCGGTCGCAAGGGCGATGACCACACCGGCACGGGCCCGCACTTCCTGGATGTTCGAGAGCATCTTCTTGTACACCGAGTCGCGGAGCGCGATCGCCACGACCGGAAGGTCCTTATCGATGAGCGCGTTCGTCCCATGCTTCATCTCGCCCGCGGCGGTGCCCTCGGCATGGATGTAGCTCAGCTCCTTGAGCTTGAGCGCGCCCTCGAGCGCGGTCGGGTAGTTCACGCCGCGGCCGAGATGGAGGAAGTTGCTCGCGGTGTGATAGCGGTACGCGAGCGCCTTCAGCTTCGGCTCCTCGCGGAGCACCGCGTCGATGAGCGTGGGCAGGTGGAACGCCTCCGCGAGCAGCTTCGCGGCCGCGGGAGCGGCGATCGTGCCGCGCCGCTGGGCCAGGTAGATGGCGAAGAGGTAGAGGTCCACGAGCATCGCGGTGTACGCCTTGGTCGAGGCGACGCTGATCTCCGGGCCGGTGTGCAGGTAGATGACGTCGTCGGACACGCGGCTGGCCTCGCTTCCCATGACGTTCACGAACGTCAGCAGGCGAGCGCCGCGCTTCTTCCCCTCCTGCATGGCCGCGAGCGTGTCGACGGTCTCGCCCGACTGCGTCACCGCGATGACCAGCTGACCCTTCGACACGACGGGCTCGCGGTACCGGTACTCCGAGGCGATCTCCACGTCGCATGGGATCCGTGCGAGGCGCTCGATGAGGTACTTGCCGATGAGCGCGGCGTGGTACGCGGTGCCACAGGCCACGAAGCTGATCCGGGGAAGGGCCGTCACGTAATCGTCGGTCATCTTGAGATCCTCGTCGAAGATGACGAGGCCGGTCGCGCGGTCGACGCGCCCGAGCAGCGTGTCCGAGATCGAGCGCGGCTGCTCGAAGATCTCTTTGAGCATGAAGTGCTTGTAGCCGGACTTCGCGGCCGCGATCGGGTCGAGCGCGATGGTGCGCGCCGGGCGCTCGATCGCCGCGCCGTCGGCGATGCTGCGGAAGCGCACGCCCGCGGGCGTGACGATCGCGAGATCGCCGCCCTCGAGGAAGCTCATCTGGCGGGTGTGCTCGAGGAGGGCGGTCATGTCCGATGCGACGAAGTTCTCGCCGTTCCCGTGGCCGACGATGACGCCGCCGGCGTTGCTGATCCGCGCCGCCACGATGGTCCCCGGATCGGACGTGGAGATGAACGCGAGCGCGGCCGCGCCCTCGAGCCGCGGCAGGACCGCGAGCGCGCTGTCCTCGAGGGACCTGCCGCGCTTCAGCTCGTCCTCCAGGAGGTGCACCACGACCTCGGTATCGGTCTCGGAGGTGAAGGTGTGCCCGGCCGCGACCAGCGGCGCCTTCAGCGCCTGGAAGTTCTCGATGATCCCGTTGTGGATGACCGCCGTCGCGCCGGTGCAGTCGACGTGCGGATGCGCGTTCGCCTCTGTCGGCCGGCCGTGCGTCGCCCACCGGGTGTGGCCGATGCCGGTTTCGCCCGCCGCGGGGCGCTGCGCGACGACCGCGGCGAGGTTGTCGAGCTTGCCCTCGGCGCGGCGGACCTCGAGCGTGTGGTCGCGCTCAACCGCGACACCCGCGGAGTCGTAGCCGCGGTACTCGAGCCGGCGCAGCCCGCTCATCAACAGCGGCAATGCCTCGCGTGGGCCGGTGTAGCCGACGATCCCGCACATCGCTAAGCGAGCGCCTCAGCCGCCTCGGCCGCGAGCGCCTCGACGATGCGCTTCGCGACCGCGTCGTCCCTGGCCTCGACGGTGATGCGGAGCACCGGCTCCGTGCCCGACGCGCGCACGACGAGCCGGCCCGCGGTGCCGAGCTCGGTCTCGGCCTTGCGGACCGCGGACGAGAAGCTGGCGACTTCCTTCCACTCGCGCCGTCGCGGCGCCTTGACGTTCTTGGTGATCTGCGGCCAGTGCTCGATCTCGCGCGCCAACTCGGCGAGCGTCCGGCGCTCGAAGCGCATGAGCGTGAGCACCTCGAGCCCGGTCAGGATCCCGTCGCCGGTCGTCGTGTATTCGCGGAAGATCACGTGGCCCGACGGCTCCCCGCCGAACTGGGCCTTGCGCTTGTCGAGCTCCTCCCAGACGTAGCGATCGCCGACCTGGGTGCGGACGAGGCCGATGCCATCACGCGCGAGCGTCGCCTCGAGCCCACCGTTCGTCATCACGGTGCCGACGACGAGCTTCGGATCCAGCTTCCCGTGCTTCGCGAAGTGGCGTGCCGCGAGTGCCAGGACGAAGTCGCCATCGAGCACGTTCCCACCACCGTCGACGGTCATGACCCGGTCACCGTCGCCGTCGAAGGCGAACCCGACGTCGGCCTTGTGCTCGACGACCGCCTTCTGGAGCGCCGCGGGAGCCGTCGCGCCGCAACCGAGGTTGATGTTCGCGCCATCGGGCGTGTCGAACAGCGTCAGCACCTCCGCGCCAGCACGCGCGAAGACCGCCGGCGCCACGCGATACGTCGCTCCGTTCGCGCAATCGAGGACCACGCGGAGCCCGTCGAGCTTGGGCGCGAGCGCGCCCAGGAAGTCCTCGTACTTCTTCACCAGGCCACGGACGTCACCGACCAGGCCGATGCCGCCCTCCGTCGGCCGCGGGAGCTTCGCGTCGTCGGCCATCGCCGCCTCGATCCGGTCCTCGGTCGCGTCGGGCAGCTTCAGTCCGGCGTGGTCGAAGAACTTGATGCCGTTGTCAGGCGCCGGGTTATGCGACGCGCTGATCACCGCGCCGGCGACGACATCCTCGGTCCGCGCGAGGTACGCGAGCCCGGGCGTCGGGATATGGCCGGTGAGGCGGACGTCCATTCCCACCGAGCAGAGCCCCGCGGCGAGCGCGCTCTCGAGCATCCGCCCCGAACGGCGCGTGTCGCGGCCGATGATCACGGAGTGACCAGGCCCGCCCAGGACATGGCCCGCGGCGCGCCCGAGCCGCAGGGCGAGCTCCGGCGTGAGGTCGCCATTGGCGACCCCCCGCACGCCGTCGGTGCCGAATAGCCGGGTCACTTTGCCTTCATCGTGAGGGTGACCCGGATCGGCTGCAGCGAAACCACGGTGACACCTGCCGGGACCTTCAGCACGACGTCGGCCTGATAGGTGCCGGCGGCCTTTCCGGACGCGTCGACGGACGCCGTGACGTCGGTCGCCGTCAGCGCGGCTAGCCCCGCGGTTGGACCGGAGACGACGACGCTCACCGTCGATGGATCGGTCTCCGCGACCAGCCCGGCGGCGACGCCGGTCGCCTGGACGGCCACGACCGGGAACGGCCGGGTGCCCGAGAGGGCGACCACCGTGAGCCCGACCGTCGCATCCCTCGGCTGGAGCAGGGACACGCCGTCGGGCAGCAGGAGCGGCACCCGGAACGAGCGATTCGAATTGAGGCCGCTCACGTCGATCGCCGCCGTATCGATGCGATCGACGGCTACGAGCTTGTCGGGCGGGCCCTGGATCTGGACCGCGATCGGGTCGGTGGTGACCAGGGAGATCCAGTACCCCGCCGCGACCGCTCCGCGCAACGACCACAGGACCGGGACCGTGCGGGTGCTCGTGGTCGAGAGGACCGGGACGTTGACCTGCACCGCCGGCGGATCCGACTGCACGCCGTCCACCGGGTTCCCGTTCGCGTCCACCGCGACCGCGTCCGCGCTCGCCGAGATGTCGATCGGCGTGTCACCGAACCGCAGGGTCGCGTAGACCGCCGCGACGCTCGCGACCAGGCTCTGGGCCCCGGTGATCTTCACCTCGCTGCTCGACATCGTCGCAGTCCCCGGCTGGAACCCGGCGGGCGGTTCGTTCGCGAATCGCACCTGGACGTTGAGCGAGCGGGTGACGATCTTCTCGATCCGCACCGGTACCGTCGGCGGGTCGGTCACCGCGACGATGTTCTGATCGGCGAGGGGGATCCGGAGCGCGACGTCCTGCACGTCGTTCCGTCCGAGATCGGCCTGACCGAGGTCCGGGACGGGATGGATCTCCGTCTGCGCGAGTTTCGCGATCGCCGGCTGGGGGCCGCGGAGCGTCACAGCGACGTCGCCGAGCGTCCCGCGGAGCACATACCCCGCGGGCACCTCCGCCGGCCGCTCCACCGGCACGCGGAACGTGACGACGGCCTGTTGTGTCGACTCGGCCACCGCGACGAACGCGAGAACGGAGATGGCGAGCGCGGCGGCCTTCAGCGGGAAGTCGCGCACCACGAGGCTGCGGAGGTCGACGCGGCGAAGGCCCGTCCGCCGGGCGGCGTAGCCGGGAGCGCGCATCGGCTAGGACGCCTTGCTGCGGAATGGCAGCGGCTGGATCCGGCTGCGGAGGAGCGAGCTCAGCACCCGGCGCAGCCGCTCCTCGTCGAGGCCGCCGATGATCCGGCCGCTGCTCGCGATCGAGATCGCCTGCGTTTCCTCGGACACGACGATGACGATGGCGTCGGTCTGCGAGCTGATGGAGAGCGCCGCGCGATGACGCATGCCGTACCGGTGCGAGGCGCGATCCTGGGTGTCCTCGAGCGGCAGGAGGCACGCGGCCGCCAGGATCTGCGGCCCGCGCACGATCACCGCCCCGTCGTGCAGCGGCGAGCGGACCATGAAGATCGAAGCGAGCAGCTCCGCCGACAGCCGCCCGTTCACCGGGACGCCTGTCTCGGTGTAGTCCTGCAGCCCGGTGCCCCGCTCGATGACGATGAGCGCGCCGTGGCGGGCGCCGCTGATCAGCAGCGCCGCACGGGTCAGCTCGTCGACGACGTGGTCGACTTCCTCTGCATCGCTCGGCGTGAGCAGCCGGTTCAGCGGACCGAGCTGGCCAAGCTGGCCGAGGCCGCGCCGCAGCTCGGGTTGGAACACGATGAGGATCGCGAAGACGGCGATCGCGAGGAACGCCTGGAACAGGAGCTTGGTGAGCGTGAGCTGGAACAGGACCGCGAGCCCGTAGATCACCACGAGCACGAGGACGCCGAGGAGCAGCTGCACGGCGCGCGTGCCGCGGATCAGGCGAAGGAGGTAATAGACGAAGACGAAGACGATCGCGATGTCGAGCACGTTGTTCCAGCCGAAGGCCTGGCCGCTGAACACCCCGCGGACGGCATCGAGGAACTGGTCCATCAGACCGCCCCGGCGAGCCGCTCGACTTCCACCGCCAGCTCGGCCTGCCCGTCGAGCCGGAGGGCCTCGGCCAGGAGCGCGCACTTGGCGCGCGCGACATCGCGCTTTCCGAGCGAGCTCACGACGTCGACGAGCAGGCGCTGGGCCTGGTGGTCCGCGAGCCCGGAGGCGATGAGCTGGAGCAGCAGATCGGAGGCGGCGTTGGTGTGCCCGTTCGCGATGAAATGGCGGGCCGCGACGAGCGCGGCCTGCGCCGCGCGGGGGTCGCCAGTCGCGATGTACTGGGCCGCGCGCATGTCGGCTTCGAGCGGATCCTCGGCGACATCGAGCGCCGGCTCGGGCACCCGCTCGCG
>DASUSA010000215.1:0-4695 GCA_036375335.1 Candidatus Limnocylindria bacterium | reverse complement strand
CACGAACACCGCGCCGGTGAATGAGTTCGCGAGGACGTCGAAATACACGATCCGGTCGCCGGTCGGTGACCACTGCGGCACGCTGGTCCCGCTCAACCGCAACAAGTCGAGCCCCGTGGCCTGCAGCTGGCGCAGCAGCCGCACACCGCCGGTCGCGTCCGTCGCCCAGAGCAGGCCGCCGAGCGCGAACGTGAGTCGTGCCACCGGCCCGACCGGCGCCGGCCCTGGCGCCGACCGAGCGATGGTGATCGTCTGCGGATACCAGGCGTCCGGCTGGATCACGTCACTGAGCAGAACGACCGGCGTGCTCGGCTGGGCGGTGTCGTACCGGAGGATCCGCGAGCCAGTCACGCCGATCGCGATGCGGCGATCGGGCGAGAACACCACCCGGTCGACCACCCCGAGCGTCGTGTCGATGGGCGGCTGACCGTCGGCGAGGAAGCCGAGCGCGGTGCTCGCACCCTGGTGCACGAGGAAGCGCCCATCTGGCCATCGCGCCACAAGGCGCACGTCGTCGTAGGCGCGCGCGGTCTCGAGGCGGATCTCGCCGCCGTCGAGGGTCACGCTCCAGACGCGCGCCTGTGCCGCGTTGATGACCGGCACCGTCGCGTCGCGAACCGTCGGCGAGACCTGCCCGGCGAGGTAATAGACGCGCCCGTCGTCGCCGAGGAACGGTGACGTCGCCACTTGGCCGGTCAAGGGCCGCAGCCCGGTGCCATCCACGCGTTGCACCGCGATGAGCCCGTTCCCGGTGTGCACGAGCAGCTCATCGGCGGAGATCCACTGCGAGAGGAACGCGTTGCGGAGACCTGTCGCGTTCCGCCAGGCCCCGCCACTCGCCGCCGCGACATACACGTCCGTGGTGGAGCTCCCCGCGTCACGCTGGGTGGCGGCCACCGACCGGCTATCGGTGGACCAGGCCAGGTCGATGAACCGCGATCCGGTCGTGCTGAGGGCCGCCGGGAGCCGCAGGTCGATGTGTGTTCCGTCAAGGCGCTGGATGGCGACCGATTGGCCATCGCGGTCGAGGTAGCTGATCGCCTCGCCGTCCGGCGACCAGCGAGTGGTCGAGAGGGAGGCGACGGCACCGGCGGTCGCGATCGCGCGTCGGCCGCTGCCGTCGACGTTCGCGACCCAGAGCTGCGTCAGGCCGGCTGGGTCCGTACGCCAGTACGCGAGGCGACCCGCACGCGAAAGCTCGATCGGGGCGCGCGATACGGACGGCGTGGGGGAGGCGTCGGGCGCGACGGTGCGTTCTTCGAGCAGGCCGCCCATCGCGAGCGCGCCGGCCAGGACCGCGATCGAGACGACGAACACGAGCGCCGCGCCGATCGCGTACGGTGCGAGCGACGTCCGCACCTCTCCATAATCCGCCTCGCGTGGACGCCGCGTTGGTGCGCGAGTTTCTTCTGACGATCGCCGATTGGCCGAACGACGCCGGCACGGTGGCTCGTATGCGCGGCTACCTCGAAGCGCTTGGCCGCCCGGACGTGCGCTACCTGGTCGGGGCGATCCGCGGTGGCGGCGCGCCGATCGTCGCGCGCTACGCCCGCGCGGTGCTGGTGGCCGCGGGCGCGACCGTCGCGGCAGTCGACGATCCCCTCGACGAGCCGCTCGTCGCGATCGCCGGGACCTCGGTCGCAACCATCGCGTACCAGCTGAGCGCACTCCGCCCTGAGCTCGGCCAACCGTCGCGGCGCGAGGTCGAGACTCTCATCGCGTTCGTCGCGCACGCCGAGGCGAGCCGGCGCGTGCTGCTGGTCCTCGACGAGGAGCTCGACGCGCGCTCGCCGGTCCACGGCGCGCTCCCGGATGTGATCGCGATCGGGCGAGCTACCGACAACGCGGCGGCGGCAGCGATCGCCGACGCTCCCGAGCGCCGCCCGGTGATCCTCGCGCTGCGAGACGCGGTCGGCATCGACGCCACCATGCGCCACCGCGCGTTGCCGTACGTGCTGGGCGGCCGTGACTTCGCCGTGACGGCCGCCGGTCCGGTGATGGGGCTCGCGGTCGGCGCTGAACGGTATTCCGATCTCGCCCTCGGCCCGGGGGACGATCCGGAGCTCGCCGCGACCGGGATCGTCACGGCCCTCGCGATCGCCGCCCTTGGGGTGCGAATGCGGCCGGAATGGGTCGAGCAGGGGGCCCGGGCGGCTGCGGCGCGAGAATGACGCGGTGACCCCGCTCGCCGCGGCGAAGACGTTCATGGATGCGCTCGAGGTGGGCGACGCCGACAAGGCCGCATCCGTGTGCGCTGATGACGTGACGGTCGTGCTGCCCGGCGGTGAGACCGAGCTCCAGGGCAAGGAGGCCGCAAAGCGCCTGGTCCGGATGGCTCCGCCGTTCATCCGGCGCGTGCGTGAGGAGGAGATCCATGGGAACTCGATCATCCTCCGCGGCTTGACTCGCTCGCCGGGCCACTTCGCGAACTTCACGACCTGGACGTTCGAGACCGATGGCGATCGCATCGTGCACGTGTCGTTCGCCTGGCGGCCGGCGAATTAGCGCTCCACGTAGCGGAACGAACGCGGGATCTTCTCGAGCCCGAACTCGCTGAGCGGGCGCGGCGCCCGGTAGCGCCGGGCGTTCGTCACCGGGAGGGCCCAGCCCTTCGCCGACTTCCGGGTCGGCGCGCCGAGATCGCACTGGCCCACCACGGCGCGCTCCTCGACGACGGCGAGATACGCCCGGGCCGGCAGGCGCTTGGGCGGTACGGCGCGGTGCTCAAAGCGGGCGGTGCCGTCCAGGATGGCGTCGGCGTGGTCCGCGTGAATGGCGAGGACGATGGCGTCGAACATGGCGATCCTCCGAACGTGATCGCCAGGGCTATCGACCCGTGCTTGCGTCCAGCGCCAGTCTCGGGAGCCCGGCGTAATACGGCCACCGCTCGCGGAGCCGGCGGGCCATCGTGCGCAGGTCGCCGGGTCGAACGCCTTCGAAGAACGTCGTGGTGTCCTGCAGATACCCGGTCTCGCGTGCGGCCCGCTCGATGTCGTCATCCGTCTCGTCGGACGCGACGGCCTGGACCTGCCACTGGTATCCGAGCACGTGGCGGAAGGTCTCGGTGGCGCGCTCGAGATGGAACGGCGACGTGATCACCGACAGCGGCCGCGGCTCGATGTCCTGGAGATGGCGCACCGCGGTGAGCACCGCGTTCCCGATCGTGTCCCGGGACTCGTCCTCGATGGCGATGCGCTCCGCCGCGACGCTCCAGCCGATGATGAGATCGCGCATGAGCGCGGCCTCGCTCGGGGTACCGGCCGGTGCGTCGGGCTGTCGGTCGCCCGAGCAGATGACCATGAGCTCGGGCCGTTCGCGCGCGAGCTGCGCCGCGCGGTGCGCCCGCGCTCTCGTCGAGGGCAGCGGATCGCCCGCCGCGGTCATGCCACCGCCCAGGACGACGGCGAGCTCTGGTGTGTCAGCGATGCCCACGTAGCGAACGGTACCGAAAACCACGAGGCGCCCCTTTCGGGGCGCCTCGTGCGATGTCCGGAGCGAGGCGTGAGCTAGAGGCTGTGCAACGTGCCGTTGTAGATCATGATCGACACGAAGCTGTCGCCGCTGCCGTTCTTGTAGATGTTGTCGCTGTCCGGCGGCCACGCTGCGACGCGCTTCTTCTCGTTGACCGGGTTGTTCCCGTAGCGCTCCCAGAGCGGGACGATCGGCAGAAGGTCGTTGAACGCGAGTGCGCACTCGGTGATCGCGGGCTTCTGCTTCTCGGTGTCGAAGCCGTCGCCCATCGAGTTGATGAGCGCGGCGAAGTCGGTGTTCCCCTGCTTCAGCGGGTAGTTCATCCCACCGCCGGCGGGCTGCAGGGTGTTGAACGTCTGCAAGGCTTGGATGTAGCTGCCTTGCGGGTGCGGGTTGGCCACACCCCAGCCCATCATCGCCATCGTGAACTTGCCGGCATTGACGTCGGCGAGCTGGGTCGAGCGGATCGCGCCACGCGGCGTGATCTTGATGCCGAACTTGTTCAGTGCGTCCGACGCGTGGTTCGCCGCGCTGGTCCAGTCGGCGAAGTCGCTCGGGAAGTACAGCTCGTACGCGAGGGCCTTGCCGCCCTTCGCGTAGATACCGTCGCTGCCCTTCGCGTATCCCGCGTCGGTCATCAGCTTGGCCGCCGCCGCGACGTCGTAGTCGTACGACTTCAGCTTGGCCTGGTCGGCCGCGTTGATCCACTGGGGAACGATGTTGTCGCTGATGCCGGTCATGAACTTCTGAGCCTTTGCCGACTGGCCGTAGGTGATCGTCGCCGACTCGGCCTTGTTGATCGCCATTGCGACGGCTTGCCGCAAACGTTTGTCCTGGAATTCCGGAGCCGCCGTCCAGTGGAAGACGAGCGCCGGCCCGGTGTAGAGCGGGCCACGCACGACACGGATCCCGTTGTCGCCGAACGCCTTGTCCGTCGCGAGCGGGAACCCGTGGGTGGCGTAGTCGATGTCGCCGGCCAGCACGAGCGGGGTCACCGCGTCGGTCTCGCCCTGGTAGACGACGATCTTGTCGAAGTTGACCTGGTCGGCGAAGAGCCCGCCCGGGTTCTTCACCATGGTCAGTTGGGCCGCGGTGACGCTCGCCTTGTCGATCTTGTACGGGCCGATCGAGGGCGGATTGTCGGGACGGTAGTCCGCGACCTGCTTCGCGACGGCCTTCACCTCGTCCGACGCGGTGGTCTTGCCCGCGGTGTAGAGGTCCTGG
>DASUSA010000214.1:0-5406 GCA_036375335.1 Candidatus Limnocylindria bacterium | reverse complement strand
CTGGGTCTCCGGATGCACGAGATAGTCCGCGAAGGCGTTCGCCCCGGCGTTGTTCACCTTTGGGAACTTGGTCGGGCTGACCGTGATGACGTGGTAGTAGTTGAGGAGCGGCGGGTCGCCGCCGTTGATGAGGTCAAGCTGCAGGTGCGACTTCTGCGCGAGATAGGTCGCGCGGTCGGTGATCGTGTACGCAGTCTTCTCCGACGCGATCTGGAGGGTCTGGCCCATCCCCGTCGCGGCCTCGACGTACCAGGGCTTCGCCGGGGTGATCCCGGCCTGCTTCCAGAGCGACTTCTCGAGGACGTCGGTCCCCGAGTTGTCGCCGCGCGAGATGAATGTCGCCTGCGCGGCGGCGAGCGCCTTCAGCGCATCGAGGATCGCCTTGCCCTTGATCTTCGCGGGATCGGCCGGCGGCCCGACGACGATGAAGTCGTTGTGCATGACGAACAATCGCCGGTCGCCGTTGCCCTGCTTCATGAAGTCGGCCTCGAGCGACGGCGCATGCACGAGCACGACATCGGCGTCACCCCGCGCGCCGATCGCCAGCGCGGCGCCGGTCCCGACGGCCGAGGTCTTCACCTTGTAGCCGGTCTTCTTCTGGAAGTCGGGGATCAGCACGTCCAGAAGGCCCGAGTCCTGGGTGCTCGTGGTCGTGGCGAGCAGGAGATCGGGGCGGGCCGGAGACGGCGAGGGTGAGCCCACGGCGACCGATGGCGAAGGCCCCGCGGCCGGCTGCGCGGCCGCGCACGACACCATCACGGCCGCGGTCGCGACGACAGCAAGGATTCGTCTCACGAGGGGACCTCCACGATGACGTTCGTTGCCTTGACCACGCAGATGACCTGGGCGCCGGGCTTGAGCTTCAGCTCACGGACGGCCTCGGCGGTCAGCAGGCTGACGAGGCGGTACGGCCCGGCCTGGACCTCGACCGTGGCCGCCGCCCGATCCGCCACGACCTTCGTGACGACGCCGGGCAAGCGATTGCGGGCAGACTGGGCGCTGATGGACCGGTCGGGCACGGACTTGCGGCGCGCACCGAGCACGCGGCTCACCTCCGCGGCGGAGATGAGGCGCTGGCCGCCGCCCGAGCGCTTCGTCCTGAGCGTGCCGTCGGCCGCCCAGCGGCGGATCGTGTCGACCGACACGCCGAGGATCTCGGCCGCCTGCCCGATCCGGAGGGCCGGTTGCGCATCTCTAGGTTTCGTCGTCGGCATATCTAGGTAGATGATACGGCTCGCGTCGGGCTCCCCGCGACGGAAGCAGCTGCTCGCGCTCCTCGGTGCGCCGTTCGAGGTCGTTCCGGCCGATGTGGACGAGCTCGCGGCGGCACAGCCTGCAGTGGCGAAGGCGCAGGCCGTCGCGCGACGTGGTGCCGTGACGCTCGCGGCGGACACCATGATCCTGCTCGATGGCGAGCGGATCGGGAAGCCGACCGGCCCGGACGCCGCGGTCGCGATGCTGCGGCGCCTCGCCGGACGCATCCACGTGGTCCGGACCGAGGTGGCGCTCATCGGCGCGGCCGGCCAGCACCTGACATTCGGCGTGCGCTCGACGGTGGCGCTCAAGCCCGCCGACGAGCCGGCGATCCGAGCCTACGTCGAAACTGGGGAGCCATTAGACAAGGCCGGCGCATACGCGTTGCAGGGCGCGGGCGCATCACTGGTCGCGTGGTACGACGGTTGCTACTCCAATATCGTGGGCCTGCCGGTCTGCCATGCGTTCTTCGGCCTGCGCCGGATGGGCGTCGCGGCACCGGAGCGGCCCGAACCGGCATTCACGAGAGCGTTCGGGTTCGAGTGCCCCGCCTGGCGGATCGCGGAGTCGCAGGGCCGGTTCCTGCAGGACGGGGCGGAGTACGCCACCGGGGAGAAGGCCGAAAGGTGACAGACACAACGATCGACCGGACCAGCAGGCGGACGGCGCCGCTCGGCTTCGCGAAGCTCAGCGTCGATGTGCCGAGCCACATCTGTCTCTTCTATTCGAACGACGAGGAACTCCGCGAGCGCCTCGGATTCCTTGCGCACACCCTCGACGATGCCGAGCAGGTCGCCGTGCTCTTTGGAAAGCAGGAGCGGCTCGAGGAGGTCCTCGGATACATCAGATCGGACTTCAATCGTGACATCGCGGCGGATCTGCAGGCCGGCCGGATCGTCCTCGTGAACGGCGCTCGCGACGCCGACGTGCTCCTGGGCGGCATCGCGACGGCCCTCGACGCGACCGTCGCCCGCGGCGTGAAGCTCATCCGATTCCTCGGCTTCATCGGCTGGGGCGACATGGATTGGCCCGCGACCGAGGACCTGATGGTCTTCGAGGCGAAGGTCACCGAGGCGGTGAAGGGCTACCCGGCCGTCGTCGTGTGCACGTACAACACCGAGAAGCTGCCGGGGTCAATCCTCATCTTCGCGGGAATCGAGACCCATCCCCTCACAATCCTCGGCACGACGCTCTGCGAGAACCCGCACTACGTCCCATTCGCCCAGTACATCGAGCGGCGCGGGCGTCCGACCGCGGCGGAGCGCGAGCAGAACCTCGGCAACGTGACGGTCGGGCGGCTCGGCTAGGTCTTCTCGGCGACCCCGATGTAGAAGCGCGAGAATGTCGTCTCCTCGCCGATCCGCAGCCCGGCGCCGCGGCAGAGCTCCGCGAGCTCGGCTTTGGTGTTCACGCGGTTGCCCCAGGTCAGCTCAAACCACTGCGCGAGCGCCGCGAACCGCGCCGGCATCCTGCGGAGCTCATCGTCCGTGGTCGGGTAGGTCTCGTCGAAGATTACGAACTGCCCACCCGGCGTGAGCGCTCGCGCGACGGCCGCGAACGCTGCGGCCTTGTCCTTCGGGTCGATCTCATGGATGACCAGGAAGCTCGTCGCGACGTCGAAGGCGCCGTCCTCGGCGAGCCGCTGTGCATCGATGAGCCGGGCCTCGCACCGGTCGCGGAGGCCGCGCTCGATGATGAGGCGATTCGCCAACTCGATCGAGTACGGCTCGTTGTCCACGCCGACGCACCGGACCTTCGGGAAACGCTCGGCGAGCTGCACGAGTGCCCAGCCGGCGCCGCACCCGACGTCCAAGACACGCGCGCCCGCCTCGAACCGCTGCTGCAGCTGCGGAAGCTTGGGCAGGACGAGGTCGGTGAAGATCCGCGGCAACGCCTGCAGGCCTGAGGCGACCGCCTCCATGAACGCCTTGCTGTGCTGCTGGTACGGGACGCGGCTGCCCTCGCGGAACCGCTGGACGTAGCTCGCGTAGTCCTCGCCGACGATCTGGTGGGTCCGCGCCGCACCGCCGAGGTAGAACGTCGCGCTCGGTGTCCCGAGGATCTGGTCGAAGTGTGGCGCCATCCGCCACCCGTCGCCGTCGCGCTCCACGAGCTCGAACGCGAACGCGGTGCGCACGAGGACGTCGGTGTAGAAGGGATCAGAGTCGATCCGCGAGGCGAGAGCGCCGGACGTGACGCCCGGCAGCGTCGTGATCGCCTCCCAGACACCGAGCTCACGTCCGATCTCGAGCAGATGCGTGGCGTGGTAGCCGGCGATGAGGTCGTAGAGCTTCGTGACCTGCTCAGGAAGCGTCGGCTCGGCCATCGCGCGAAGGCTACGTCAGGCCGCGCCCCATCCAAGGCGCTCCATCCGCAGACTGATGTCCACTGGTTAGACGCGCAGCGCGTGATGGCGAGTCCGGTGGCTGGCCGCACGCCGGCATGCGCGGCAGTCCGGTGCTCACCACGCGACGAGCTTCCACACCTCCGGCTCCGTGGTGCCGGCTTCGCCGATCTCCGAGAAGAGGCTGACCGCGCGTTTCAGGTGCCGCATCGACTCCACCTTGCGTCCCTGCGCCCGAAGGATGTCGGCGAGGTTGTTGTGCAACGCGGCGATCCGGTGGCGATCGCCGATCGCTTCGCATTCGGCGAGCGCCTCCTCGGTGAGCGTCCGGGCGCCGGCGAGGTCGCCCGCGTCCTTCAGCGCGAGTGCGAGGTTGTTCAGGGCGGCCGCGTGGGCCTCGCGGTCCCCGAGCTCGCGCGCGAGCGCCACGCTCGTCTCGAGGTGCGCCCGGCTGCCCGCGGCGCCGAGGATCCCGAGGATGTTGTGCGCCTGCGCCAGCGCGCGACTGTCCTTCGAGCGCTCCGCCAGCCCGAGCGCCTCGCCCGCCAGGCGTTTCGCGCGCGCGCGGTCACCCGAACGGTGCGCGGCGAGGCTCCAGTCGGCGAGGATCCGAGCCTGCTCGCTCACGGCCGCGCTCGCCTTCCGCGCGGCGCCGTAGTGGCGCTCTGCGTTCGCCCAGTCACCCCGGCGGTGGTGGACCTGCGCGAGCTTGTGCTCGAGGCCGGCCCGCGCGGCAGCCGGCGCCTTGGCTGCGGCGGCCTCGTAGCTCTCGATCGCGCGACGGTAGTCGCCGTGCAGCACGTGGACGTCGCCCACGGCCGCGGCCGTGCTCACGGCGGGGTCATCACCGAGCGTGCCGGCCTCGATCGCATCGTGCAGCGCGCGCGTCTCGCCCGCGGGCGCCACCCCGAGCTCCTGATCGAGCAGCCGCACCGCCTCTCGGTATTGGCGGACCGCCGCGGCGCGGTCGCCCGCTCGCGCGAGCAGACGCATGAGATCGCGGTGCGCCGGCTCGTGGAGCGGATCGAGCGCGAGCCGCTGCTTCGCGTGACCGATCGCCGCCACGAGGTCACCGCCGCGCTCGGCGCCCTCGGCGAGACGGGTGAGCGCCTCGCCGTAGCTCGCGCGCAACGCGTCCGCCTCGGCCGCCTGCCAGTCGTCGAATGCCGGGCTGTCCCGGAGCGAAAAACCGGCGAGGAAGTCGCCGGCGTACAGACCGGTCGCATCGGCGAGGCGACCCTCCTGGACCGCGCGGCGGAACTCGACGACGTCGACCCACACGCTCGCTCGATCGAGGTCGATCGTCTCCCCGTCGGCCTCGAGCCACCGGTTGCGCAGCGCGGAGCGAAGGACCGAGAGGGTCCGTCGTAACGCCCCGCGGGCCTTCTGCTCGTCCGCCTCGGGCCAGAGCAGCGCGGCCAGAATCGCCCGCCGCTGTGGCTGCTCGGAGACCGCGAGGTATGCCAGGAGCGCCGTCGCCTTCCGGGTATCGGTGACGATGCGCGTGCGGCCGGCGATGGCCCGCGGCGCGCCGAGCAGGGACACCCGAAGGGCAGGCACTGCATCTCCTTGTAACGCGTGTCTGACGGTCGCCGATGAAATCTGTGGCCTGAGTATGCGCAGGTGCGCCGCATCGTCGCGGCGCGTGTCGTCATCGCGATCGTCGTGCTGTTGGCGTTCCGCTCTGGTCCAAAGCGGCCGTTCGTGCTGATCCCGATCGCGATGCCGCTCGCGTTCGTCGACGCGCTCCCTCGGAGCTGGCGGTCGATGCGGTGACGACACCCTGCAGGGGCGCGCGTGTCTGAATC
>DASUSA010000213.1:0-6141 GCA_036375335.1 Candidatus Limnocylindria bacterium | reverse complement strand
TCCGCTAGAACGTCCCCGGCGTGCGGATCGACGTCCAGTGCGCGCCGCCATCGATGGTCCGCTGGATCGCGCCGCGCACCGTGGCGTAGCCGACCTGCGCATCACCGAAGGTGATCACGGGCGCGACCGGGGCGGCCTGCTGGTAGTCGGTCGTGAACGCATGCCACGTCGCTCCGCCGTCCGTAGTCTCCTTGGAGTTGCCGGGCGAGCTGATCTGCAGCCACCGCGTCGCGGTGACGAACGCGATCACGTCCTGCTGGTTCGGCGCGGTGTTCGCGTAGGCCCAGGTCGCGCCGCCGTCGCTCGAGCGATAGGCGTAGTGCTTCGCCTGACCGGACACATCCGCGAGCGCGACGGAGCCGAACACCCGCATCGAGGCGACGGTGAGCCCGCCGGTCGAGCCAGGTGCCTGCGGAAGCGGTTGGGAGTTGGCGGTCCAGGTGCGTCCACCATCGGTCGTGCGGTACACGGCCGGGGCAGTGGTCCCGTCGTAGGCGCTGACGAGTCCATTGGTCGGATCGCGGAACGCCAGGTTGTTCTTGCACTGCGCCGCCGGGATCCCGGTCACGGTGAGCGGTGACCAGGTCGCGCCGGCGTCGGCCGTGTGCGAGAGCGCGAACGACTGGGTCTGGCATCCGGTCGCGGGCGATCCGAGGGAGGCCAGCCAGCCTTCGTGGTCGTCGATGAAGGACACGAGCGCGTCGGTCGTCTGTGCCGGTTGCTTCTCTTCCTTCCAGGTGTCGCCGCGGTCGGTCGACAGGAACAGCCGGGTGCTCGCGACGAGCGCCCAGACCACGTTCGCCGATGGGGCGCTGAGCTGCGCGACGTTTGGCAGGGGGATGAGGGACGCCGATGCCGCCGGCGCCGCCGTGGCGGTCGGTGCGGCGGTCGTGGGAGCTGCTGTCGGAGTGGGGGTGGACGTCGGCGTCGGGCTGGCGGCCGCGACGCTGGGCGAGGCGCTGGTCGAAGCGGCGGGAGTCCCGCACGCGGAGATCGCGAGGACGAAGAGGAGTGCGGTCAGTCGTTTCATGTCAACAGTGTCGCGTTGCCTGAGAGTCTGGCGCATCCGAGTTCCAGAGGCTAAGTCGTACGTCTGTTCGGACCCTACGCGCGTGCGACCTCCAGCACGGTGACGGGCGGCGTGGTCGCCGCGCGAACAGCGCGGTCCATGACGACGAGGCCGGCGATCATCAGGCCGATCGCCCCCACCATCACCACCTGCGGCGAGAACGCGGTGAGCAACGCTGACGCTGCGAACGGCGCGATGGTGCCGCGCATCCCCATGAGCGAGGACTGGGCGACCGCGTAGTCGCCGACCCGCTCGCGCGGTGCCAGCTGCAGGATGTTCGTGAAGAACGTGATGTCGCCCCCCGCGTTCGTGATCCCGGCGATCACCGCAACGGGCAGCAGGAACAGCGTGCTCGGAGCGAGCAGATAGCCGAGCGGCATCAGCAGGACGAGCGCGGTGTTGACGACGGTCATCCGCAGCGACGAGCCGCGGTCGATGAACCGGCCCCACACGAAGTACGCCACCACCGCGCTGCCGGCCTGGAGGGCGGTCATGTACCCGACGAAGCTGTTCGGCGCGTTGAAGTGGTCGACGAGCAGGATCGGGTACAGCGCGGCGTTCATGAGGTTGCCGAAGCCGAAGATCGTGAATGACAACAGCAGGCGGCGGAAACGGTGGTCGCGCCACACGTCGCGCGCGATGCGCGAGGGCCGGTGGCGCACGGTCGGGGTCGCCGGTGGATCGTGCCGGATCCGTCCGAACGCGATCGCGCCAGGCAGCGAGATGGCGGTCGCGACGGCGAACACGACGGTCGCTGGCACGGTGTCGATGAACATGCCGGCCAGCGTCGCGCTCGCGATGCTCGCGATCGATGAGCCGATGCGGACCTTGCCCATGGCCGACGCGCGTTCGCTGTCGGGGTAGATGCCCTGCATGAGCGTGGCGTACGACGCCATGTTGGCCACCGCGATGATCCACATCGTCACGGACACGAACGCGAGCGCGAACGGCGTCGCGACGACGAGCACGCCGACCAGGAAGAGCGTGCGGGCGGCGGTCGCGGTGACTGCCGTGATCGCGACCGGACGGAAGCGTGCGAGCAGGTACCCGAACACGGGTGAGAAGAGGTGGCCGACGAACGGCCCAGCGACGACGAGTGCGACGTCTACGGTGGAACCGCCCATCCGCCGGATCACGACCGGGAGGAACGCGACGATGACGCCCAGGTAGACGCCCGCCATTACGCCCGAGAAGGCGTCGATGCGGAAGTTGCTGCGGACCCGTTCCGCGGACCAATTGCGTTCGGCGGTCGGCACTCTCCGCAAAAATTAGCGGCGGAGTGTGCGCACGTCGCCCCCATTTCGGTGGCAAAGCACGCGAATGTGTCGCCCCGAACTATTGGGTCGGGCCGAAGCCCCCTGGCCTGGGTGGCCGGACGCCGCCCGGACGCGGCGGATAGGGCCGCCGGCCGGCGAATCCGCCCGGCCCGCCCGGTCGGGGGCCGTTACGGAAGCCACCGGGCCGCGGTGGACGGAAAGCGATCGGCCCGCGGGCGCCGGGTGCGGTCGAGCTGATCACGACGCGGCGGTTCGGGTCCATCCCGACCGACTCGGTCTTGATGCCGGGCTGCTCCTGCACGGCGAGGTGCACGA
Organism: Candidatus Limnocylindria bacterium; assembly: GCA_036375335.1. GTDB lineage: Bacteria > Chloroflexota > Limnocylindria > P2-11E > P2-11E > UBA4735. Next base: position 3,480 of record DASUSA010000213.1, on the reverse strand, counting down.
TGCGCCGCTCGTACGCGAGCATCGGCTCGAGGGTGACGGCCTGTCCGGTCGTCTTCACCCGGCTCGCGACGCGCCGCGCGATCTCGCGCAGCTGCTCCTCGCGCCGCTTGCGGTAGCCCTCGACGTCCACGGGCACGTGCACGGTGTGACCGACGGACTTCGAGGTGATCGCGGAGACGATCTGCTGCAGCGCGACCAGGTTCTCGCCGCCCCGGCCGATGAGCACGCCGAGCTCTGCTCCCTCGACCTCGAGCCCCTCCATGCCGGGCCGGTCGTCAACGGTGACGTCCGCCTCGACGTCCATCTTCTCGAGCAGCGAGATGAGCACGGTCCGGCCGAGCGAGAGATCTTCCGCGAGCAGCGGCGTCGCCGCCTCGGCCTCGTCCGCGGCCCGATCGGCCGCGCGCTCGGCCGCGGCCCGCACCGCATCGGGACGGCGCGGCACCTCGCGCTCGTCGATCACGGGCTCGGGCTCGATCGCCCGCTCCTCTTCGGTGAACGACAGCAGCACCCGCGCGTCGACCCCGCCCATGCCCAGCATGTTCGCGGGCTTGCCACGCTCCAGGATCTCGATGTCCACGTCCGATCGCTTGCGGCCGAGCTCAAGCAAGCCGCGCTCGATCGCTTCTTCGACGGTGCGCCCGGTGAACTCCTCGCCACGCAGCGGCATCGTGCCCCCCTCGCGCTCCTTCGCCTCGTCCGGCGAAGCGAGCGTCTACTTCTTCTTGTTGGTCGTGGCCCTGCGCTGACGGCGCGCCTCGCGGGTGTTCTGCGCGCCAGGACCGTTCGATGACAGCGCCGCTTTCGCCGACATGTCGCGCCGCTCCTCGTCGAGGGCCGCCTGCTGCCGCGCCGCGAGCGTGCGGTCGGCGGGCGAGGGGATCTTCTTCAGGAAGGGAAGGAACCGCGGCAGTTGCCCCCACCCACTGACGAAGTATTGCTGCACGATGCCGAAGAGCGTCGTGGTGACCCAGTACAGGCCCAGGCCGGCCGGCAGGCTCCACGCGATGAAGACCGTGATCAGCGGGAAGTAGTACTGCATCGACTGCATCATCTTTTGCTGCGAGTCCACGGTCTTCGGCTGGGCCAGCGGTTGGAACATGACCGACGAGACGAGCTGGCTGAGGCCCGCGAGGATCGGTAGGACATGGAGCGGATCCGGCGCGCCGAGGCCGCAGGCCTGCCCGACCGCGGCGTTGGCGCACGACACCATCCAGGGCAACCAGTGCGCGGTGAGGTCGAGCAGCTGATCCACTGCCAGTGGATTTGGAATGAACGGAATGAGGTCCGGGGCCAGTGTCGCGCCGGTCAGATGGGGTGTCTGGATGAACGCCTGGTACATGGCGAGCAGCAGCGGCATCTGCAGCAGGATCGGGAGGCAGCCCATCGCGGGGTTGTAGCCGCGCTCCTGGTAGAGCTTCATCTGCTCCTGGCTGAGCCGCTGCTTGTCCGCGCCGTACTTGGACTTGAGGTCGGCCATCGCCGGCGCGAGCTCCTGCATCGCCCGCTGGTTACGGATCTGGATCTTGAACAGCGGGTACAGGGCGAGCCGGATCGCGACCGTCACGAGAACGATGGCGAGCCCGAAGTCGCGGACCACGTCGTACGCGCCGACGAGCAGTGAGATGAGCGGATGGACGAGGAGGAAGTTCCAGTACGGGGCCAGGAAGTCGAGCACCTAGCGACCCGCGGCTTTCTGCGGCACGGGGTCGTACCCACCGCGCGCGAACGGATTGCACGAGAGCACCCGCCGGATCGCCATCAGCGAGCCGCGCCAGGCGCCGTAGCGCTCGACCGCTTCCATCGCGTACTCCGAGCACGTCGGTGAGTAGCGGCACGCCGCGGGCAGCGAGGGGCTGATCTGGGCCTTGTAGAACCGGAGCCCAGCGAGCAGGGCGCGCCTCACTCGAACACCGCGTCGAGCTGACGCTCGACGGCACCGCGGACCACCGCGGCGGGAGCATCGACCGCGGCCTTCCGCACCGTCACCACGAGATCGATACCGCTCGCCGGGTCCGATCGTGCGGCGAGCACCATCCGTACGGCCTCGCGCACGCGCCGGCGGGCGCGGTTCCGCTGGACGGCGCCGCCGACAGCGCGCGACGCGGCGACCGCGACGCGCACGGTCGGTCCAGTGGTCGAGAGAGCGCGGAGGGAGAACAGCGTGTCGTTGCGCGCCAGACCTTCGGCCCGAACGCGTGCGATGTCTTCCCCTCGCCGCAATCGCGCGGCGTGCATCACTGCGTGCTTAGACGACGGTGAGTCGCTTGCGACCACGGGCTCGCCGCGCAGCGAGGACCCTGCGGCCGCCCGTCGTCTTCATGCGAGCACGAAATCCGTGCACGCGCGACCGGCGACGGGTCTTTGGCTGGTATGTACGCTTCACGATCGAGTCCCCTTCTCGAAAAGCTGACGCTGATCACGTCGGATGTGTGAGCGAAAGTCTATCAGCCCGAGTCCGGTCCATCCCTTGCCTTGCCGCGCGTTCCGACGCGGGGGTATAGTTCGCGGGCTTCCGGGGAGCCATCATCCTGCGATCGGCATCGCGATCCCGCAACGCGATCCATGCGAGTTACGTTCTATGGCAGGGCGCGCATCTGAGTGGGGAGCATCGGTGACGTCGGACTCGCAGCTGGGAGCAGAGACTCGCACCAATCTCAAGGAGCTGTGGCGCGCCGCGCTCGGTGAGCTGCAGCTCGCGATGCCGAAAGCGAACTACGACACCTGGTTCAAGGAGACGTACGTCGTCAGCGAGGAGGACGACGTCTTCTGTATCGGCGTCCCGAACGCCTTCGCCCGCGAGTGGCTCGAGAACAAGTACCGAACGCACGTGCGCGCGTCGCTCCAGCGCCTCGTCGGCCGCACCGTGGACGTCCGGTTCATCACGGTCCCGGGCGGCGCGGCGCCGGCGGCCGGCACCGGGCAGCGGCCGTCGAATCCTGCGTATTCCGGCCAAAATGTCGACGGATCGAGCGCCTCGGTCACGCCGGTGGCGCCGCCGTCCGAGCGCCGGAGTGAGGGTTCGCCGGTCACCGCGATCCTCAATCCCCGGTACACGTTCGCCACGTTCGTCGTCGGTTCGAACAACCGGCTTGCGCACGCGGCGGCGCTCTCCGTCGCCGAGCGCCCGGGCCACTCGTACAACCCGCTGTTCGTGTACGGCGGCAGCGGGCTCGGCAAGACCCACCTCATGCACGCCATTGGTCATGCCGTCCTGTCGCGCCACCCGAAGAAGCGCGTCGCATACGCGACGAGCGAGAAGTTCACGAACGAGTTCATCAACTCGATCCGCGGGCAGAAGTCCGAGGAGTTCCGTGAGCGCTACCGACGGATCGACGTGCTACTGATCGACGACATCCAGTTCATCGCCGGCAAAGAGGGGACCCAGGAGGAATTCTTCCACACCTTCAACGCGATCCACGAAGAGGGCAAGCAGATCATCATGTCGAGCGATCGGCCGCCGAAGGCGATCCCGCAGCT
>DASUSA010000212.1:0-12513 GCA_036375335.1 Candidatus Limnocylindria bacterium | reverse complement strand
CAGCGGGCCGACAACGCTGTGGTCGCGTCCGTCGCCTGCCAGCAGCGGGCTCCTGCCGATGTCGTGGAGGTACCCACCGAGACCGACGGCCCGCACATCGATCGGCGCATCGGCGGTTGCGTGCGCATGGGCGAGCTGGGTGGCGAGCCTGCCGACCACGAGCGAATGCGCGCGCAGCCAGTCTGGGTAGCGATAGCGCGCGAAGTAGCTCTCCGCGATTGTGGACAAGTCTGTCACTGCGTTATTGACAGCGAACGCAGCCGTGGCTAGGGTCCCGCCGGGGAGCGAAGAGTGGATCTGCAGACGAGCGACGAACGCATCATCGCGCACCTCGGCTACGCGAGGGCCGTGGCATCGCGGGCGCTCGACCCGCGCTGCCGCGGAGCGGACCGCGAAGACCTGGTGGCCTGGGGCGTCGTCGGGCTCGTGCAGGCGGCCCACCGCTATCGCGACGATGCCGGTGCCCCGTTCGCCGCCTACGCCGCGCGCCGGGTGCGCGGCCAGGTGTTCGATGCGCTGCGCGAGCGCGATCCGCTCACCCGCTCCGCGCGCCGCGCGTACCGCGAAGCGCGCGAGCAGCAGCCCGATCTGCCGCCGCCGGTCGTCGAGGTCTCGCTCGACTGCTGTGGCGCCGCCGCCCTTGAGGCCGCCATTGCCTGGGGCTCGGCGGCGGTGGGCACAGCCCGAGCCGGCCGTACGCGTTGTAGTGACGAGCAGTGGCGACGGGTCGCGGCCGCGCTGCGGCACCTCAAGCCGATCGAGCGCAAGGTCCTCGTGCTCTCGTTCGCGCGCGAGCTCACCTTGAAGGAGATCGGCGCGCAGATCGGATTCAGCGAGTCAGGGGTCTGCCGGCTCCGTGCGCGCGCGCTCCGGCATGTCCGGGCGCGCTGCGCGTGATCGCGCCGGCTCGGTGCCCGGTATTGCGGTCCCTCGCGACTAGGACCCGCCAGACGCGGTGTTGGGCTCGCCGAGCGCGCCGCGGACCGCGGCCTGGACCGCTGCGAGGCTGAACGGCTTCTCGAGGAACGAATTCGCGTGCAGCTCGAGCGTGCTTCGGGCGAGCGCGCCGCGGTCGCCGCTGATGATGACGATCGGCACATCGCGTGTGCTCGGAGCGTCGCGCAGCGCGCGGCCGACCGCGACGCCTGACACATCCGGCAGCAGCAGATCCAGGAGCACCGCGTCCGGCCTGGTCGCGCGCGCCGCGTCGATCGCGTCCTGGCCGGCGTACGCGCGCGTCACGTCGTAGCCCTCCTCCGACAGGAAGTCGGAGAGGAGATCGCAGAGATCCCGGTCGTCATCGACGACCAGCACCCGTCTGGAGCCCATGACGCCGGTAAAGTAGACCTAATGTCCAACCTCGATCGTGCGCGATTCGCCCGACTCGTCCGTCGCGCGGTCATGGACCTTCCCGCCGAATTCGGACAGCGGATGCGCAACGTCGAGATCGTCGTCGACGACGAACCGGATCCGGCGCACGTGCACGATGGCCGCGAGCTCCTCGGGCTGTACGAGGGCGTGCCACTCACCGAGCGCGCCTATGGCGAGCCGTACGTGCCGGACCGGATCTCCATCTACCGGCTGCCCATCCAGCGGATGTCGAGCTCGCCGAAGCGTCAGGCCCAGATCGTCCGCGACACGGTCATGCACGAGATCGCGCACCACTTCGGGATCAGCGACGCGCGGCTAGCCGAGCTCGGCCGCGGCGATGCCGACTAGGCGACCGCCTTCCGGAACTTCGCGAGAGCCGCGTTCACGCCATCGGGATCGAGGAACACCGCCGACCCAGCGACGAGCACCGAGGCCCCCGCCTCGGCCACGGCCTTCGCGTTGTCCGGCTTGATGCCGCCGTCGACCTCGAGCTCCGCCGCGGACCGGAGCGCGTCGAGGGCGGCACGGAGGGCGCGCACCTTGTCCAGCGCCGATGTGATGAACAACTGGCCGCCGAACCCGGGATGGACACTCATCACCAGGACCAGGTCCGCCCGGTCGAGATACGGAACGATCCGCGAGACGTCGGTCTCCGGATTGAGCGTGATACCGGGGCGGGCGCCGGCCTTCCGGATCGCATCGAGCGCGCCCCCGGCATCACGCGCCGCCTCGATGTGCACGGTGACATAGGTGGCACCGGCCTCCGCGTAGCGGGCCACCCAATCCTCCGGGCGCTCGATCATGAGATGGACGTCGAGCGGCAGCCGCGTCGCGCGGCGCAGATCGGCGACCATCTTCGGCCCGAATGTGAGATTCGGCACGAAAAGCCCATCCATGACGTCGACGTGGATCCAGTCGGCGCCGGCTGCCTCGGCCTTGGCCACGGCATCAGCCAACCGACCGAAGTCGGCGGACAGGATGGATGGCGCGAGCTTCGGGCCGCTCAACGCGTTCCCTTGTCCCGAAGCATGCTGGCTGGCATCATTGACGTCGCTTCCCCCGCTTTATCCGGAGAGGATTTGCCATATGTATAGGCCGCAGAACCTGCGGATCCCTGGTCCGACCTTTGTGCCTCAGACCGTGCTGAACGCATCGGCACGGCCGATGATCAACCATCGCGGGCCCGAGTTCGCGGCCCTCATGGCCGGCCTGACCCGCGCCCTGCAGGAATTCTTGAACACCGAGGGCGACGTGTTCCTGCTGACTGCGTCGGGGTCTGGCGGCATGGAGGCGGCGGTCGTCAACACGCTCTCGAGCGGCGATCGGGTGCTCCTGTTCGTGAACGGCGCGTTCGGCGAGCGATTCGCCGCGGTCTGCAAGGCCTACGGCGTCGAGGCACGACGCATCGATGTCCCCTGGGGTCGCGCGGTCGAGCCCGATCTCGTGCGCGAGGAGCTCGCGAAGGAGAAGGGCAAGGACGGCGCGAAGGCGGTCCTACTCACCCACAACGAGACCTCGACCGGCGTCCTCAACCCGCTGAAGGAGATCGCCGAGGTCGTCCGCGAGTCGGGCAAGCTGCTCATCGTCGATAGCGTGTCCGGGGCGGGCGCCGTCGATCTCGCGATCGATGACTGGGGCGTGGACGTGCTCATCTCGGCATCGCAGAAGGCCTGGGGCGCGCCTCCCGGCGTCGCGATGATCACGATGAGCGAGAAGGCCTGGAAGGCCTACGACCGATCGAACCTCCCGAAGCTCTACTTCGACCTGCAGTCGTACAAGGCATCTCTCGAGAAGGGCGCGACGCCGGCGACACCGGCCGTCACGGTGTTCATCGGCCTGCAGGAGTCGCTCCGGCTGATGGCCGAAGAGGGCCAGGCCGCGATCATCAAGCGACACCGTGACCTCGCGTATGCGACCCGCCGTGGTCTCCAGGCGCTGAACCTCGGGATCTTCGGTGACGAGCGCTACGCCTCGCCGTGCGTGACCGCGTTCCGGATGCCCGCGCGGGTCGACCCGCGCAATCTCATCCGGATCCTGCGAGATGACTACGACACCGTCATCGCCGGCGGACAGGGCCGCATCGAAGGACAGGTCGCGCGCGTCGGTCACATGGGCTTCGTCACGCTGCAGGACATGGTCGCGTTCTTCGGCGCGCTCGAGCCCGCGCTCAAGGACCTCAACCAGCCGGTCGAGCCGGGCCAGGCGATCTCGGCGGTCCTCCGCGCGTACGCCGAGACATCCGCGCCGCCGGCGCGGACGGCGCGCGGCACCGCTCGCCGCGAGCCCGCCGATGCCGTCGCCGGCCGCCGCTAGCCCACCCAGACCGATCGTCGTCGTCGCGGACCCGCTGGCCCCCGAGGGGCTGGCGCTGCTCCGCGAGCGCTGCGAGGTGCTGACTCCGAAGGGCCCGGACGAGCTGCAGGCGAGCCTCGGCTCGGCGATCGCGCTGCTGGTGCGCAGCGAGACGAAGGTGACGGCGGCGCTGCTCGATCACGCGCCGCAGCTGCAGATCGTCGGGCGCGCCGGAGTCGGCGTCGACAACATCGACGTGCCCGCGGCCACGGTGCGCGGCATTTACGTCGTCAACGCGCCCACAGGCAACGTCCACGCGGCCGCGGAGCACGCCCTCACCCTCGCGCTCGCCCTCGTGCGCAACATCGTGCCCGCGGACGCGAGCGTCCGGCGCGGCGAATGGACGCGCAGCAAGCTGATGGGCCGCGAGCTCCGCGGAAAGACGCTCGGACTCGTCGGCATCGGCCGGGTCGGCACCCTGGTCGCGCGGCGTGCGGCCGCGTTCGAGATGAAGATCGTCGCGCACGACCCGTTCGCGACCGAGGGTCTCGCGCGGGCGCTCGGAGCAGAGCTCGTCGAGCTCGACCGGCTGCTCGCCGAGGCCGACGTCATCTCGCTGCACACGCCGCTCACCGACAAGACCCGCGGGCTCATCGGCGCGGCCGCGCTCGCGAAGCTGAAGCCGACCGCGATCCTCGTGAACTGCGCGCGGGGCGAGATCGTCGACCTCGACGCGCTCGCCGACGCGCTCGAGGCAGGGACGATCGGCGGCGCCGCGCTCGATGTGTTCCCCGCCGAGCCAATCCCCGCGGATGCCCGCATCCGGGTCGCGCCGCGCACGATCCTCACCCCGCACATCGCCGGCTCGACGGTCGAGGCGCAGCAGAACGTCGCCGTCGACGTCGCGCGCCAGGTGCTAGCGGTCATCGACGGCGAGGTGCCGAGCGACGCGGTGAACGCGCCGCGGCCCCCGGCCGACAAGGCTGGGATGCAGTGGGTCCGCCTGGCCGAACGCGCCGGCGCGCTCGCCGGGCAGCTGCTCGCCGGCCGGCCCGAGGCGATGGCCCTCACGTACCGCGGCGCACTCCTCGAGATGGACTCGACGGTCCTCCGCGCAGCGGCCGCGAAAGGCGTCCTTGAGACGTTCGAGCCCGGCCGGGTGAACCTCGTGAACGCGCTCGCCGAGGCGAAGGCCCGCGGACTCGACATCGTCGAGCGCCGCGAGACGCAGGAGTCGCGTTACCCAAGCCTGCTCGAGGTCGCCGTGGGCGGCACGACAGTTGGCGGCACGATCGTCGCCGGCGAGCCGCGGATCGTCTACATCGACGGCTTCTGGGTGGACGTCCCGATCGACGGCCACCTGCTCCTCACGAAACACCGGGACAAGCCGGGCCTCATCGGCCGCGTGGGCACGCTGCTCGGCGGATCCGACGTGAACATCTCGTCGATGCAGGTCGGGCGGCTGCATGCTCGCGGCGACGCGCTCATGATCCTCACGCTCGACGATCCGGTGCCGGACGTGGTGCGCGATCAGATCGGGCTGTTCGCCGACGTGGACGAGGTCCGGACCGCGAAGCTCGGCGCCTAGCCCAGCTCGCGCATCCGCGGCAGCAGCTCCCTGGCGGCGAGCTCGGCCCCGCGCGCCGGATCGGGGCCGGCCAGCATCACGATCTGCTCGGTGAACCCGGCCTTCAGATAGGACTCGGCGGTCTTGAGCGACTCATCGACCGTCGACAGCCGGAACTGCACCGAGCGGCGCACCGCGTTCGGATCGCGGCCGACGGTCTTGCAATGTTCGTCGAGGATCTTCGACAGCGCGACCGTCTTCTCGAGCTCTCCGGCGTTCGAGTTCCACACGTCGCCATGCCGCGCCACGATCTTCAGCGTGCGCTGCGGACCGGAGCCACCGATCCAGATCGGCGGATACGGCTTCTGCACGGGCTTCGGTTCGGCGATCGCGTCGGTAATCGTGAAGTACTTGCCCGTGAAATTCGTGCGCTCCTTCGTCCAGAGGCGCTTGATCACGCGCACGGCTTCGCCAAAGCGGCCGAGCCGTTCGCCGACGGGCGGAAAGTCGATGCCGAGCTCCACGAACTCCGGCTCGTTCCACGCCGCGCCGATCCCGAACTCGAGCCGGCCGTTCGAGAGGTGGTCGATCGTGACGCCGAGCTTCGCGTGCATGCCCGGGTGGCGATACAGGCTGCCGGCGACCATGAGCCCGATGCGCACGCGTTTGGTCGCCTCGGCCATCGCCGCGAGCATCGTCCAGCCCTCGAAGATGGGCTGGCTCGGGTCCGGCCCCAGCGCGAGCAGGTGATCGAAACCCCAAAGGCCATCGAAGCCTGCGTCGTCCGCGATCCTCCACACCGCGCGATGGGTCGCGATCGGGTGGACCTGCGGCGAGAGCTTCAGCCCGATGTGGAGGGGATGCGGCACCGGTCCGAGCGTAGCGGCGAGCCCGCGCGGGCGCGTCGTATAGTCCTCGCCTCATGGAAGCAGCGCGCTTCGAGCGCACGGTCCGCACCGAGTCGAGCGAGATCTTCGCGATCTACGGAGGCGCGCGGCGCGTGGGTCGCGTCGATCTCCACTACGGCCGGTTCGAGGTGAACGCCACGTTGCTCCTCGAAGTCGACCTCACCGACGACGAGCTGCAGCAGCTCATCGATCAGCTCGACGAGGAGCTCGTTCAGACGCACGACCCCGAGCGAGAGGACTTCCTGGTGACCGTGTTCAAGTCCGAGGAGCTCGGCTTCTACTCCGACGAGTTCGAAGAGGACGACGAGGACGACGACGACGACAGGTAGCTGACCAGTCCCTCGCGCAGGGTCCGCGACGAGTAGCCGAGCTCCGCCCGCGCCTTCGCGTCGCTGGCCCAGAAGGTCACGCCGTCGGCGCTCTTCACGACCTCGGCGACCTCGGGGCGCAGGCGCGCGGCGAACCGCAGGATCGAGGGCGGCACGTCGAAACGCGGCGCGGGCTTGCCCGCAAGCGAGGCCAAGATCTGGATCGCTTCGCGGAGCCGCACGGCGTCGCCACCCAGCACGTATGACTGGCCGGCGCGGCCCCGGTCGAGCAGCAGCAGGATTCCGGCGGCCACGTCAGCGACGTGCACGAAGCTGAGGCCGAGGTCCCCGAAGGTGAGCACCGGCAGCTTTCCCGCCGCCGCACGCCGGAACAGCGCGCCGATCCCGGAGTGGTCGCCCGGCCCGTAGATCTGGCCCGGCTGCGCGATGACGACCGGCAGCCCCTTAGGGTTGAACCCCTCCGCGACCCTATGGGCGAGCGTCTTCGTCTCGTCGTAGTACGACGTGTAACCGTCCGCACGCTGGTACGTCTCGTCGACAACCGTCCCCTGCGTGTTGCCGAACACCACGATCGACGAGACGTGCACGGCCTTCGGCACGCCGACCGCGAGCGCCGCGCCGAGCACCGCCTCGGTGCCCTCCACGTTGGCCTTGTACATGTCGACTCGTCGCGGCTCCGTGATGCCGACCTCGTAGATCGCGCCGGCGTGCACGACCGCATCGCAGCCCTCGCAGCCGCGCCTTAGCGCGTCCGGATCGGCCAGATCGCCGATGACGACGTCGCGACCGGTCTTCTTGAGCAGCTCGGCTTTGGCGGGGTCGCGGACCAGCTGCACGACCGTATCGCCCCTTGCGCGGAGCTGCTCGGCGATGACGCTGCCGAGGAATCCGGTCGTGCCGGTGGCGAACACTCTCATCTGCGTGCGCTATGGGCTGCCGGACGTCCGGGCCGCTCGCAGGTCACGTGCGTTCACGGTAGCGACCGTTCCCTCCGGACGAGGCGCGCGCCCGGACGCGCCAACCCGTCTTCACCGCGCGTCTTGCGCCACGTCGGCGACCGTGCCTTGTGAGAGGCGCACGAGCTCCGCGGGTGCGATCCGGAAGACGGCGTCGGGCAGTCCCGCTGCGGCCCAGACGGTCGCGAACTCAAGCAGGCCGTCGTCGACGAGCACGCGCAGCGCCGCGTCGTGCGCGAATGGCGGGACGCCGCCGATCGCGTAACCGGTCGCGTTCTTGACTTCGACGGCAGTCGCGCGGCGGGCGGTCGATGCGCCGAGGGCCGACTTGAGCTTCGTCTCGTCGACCCGATCGGCACCCGAACAGAGCACGACGACCGCCAAGTCGTCCACGAGGAACACGAGACTCTTGACGATCTCTCCCACCGTGCAGCCGATCTCGTGGGCCGCGTCCTGCGCCGTGCGCGTCGTCGATGGGAAACGGGTCACCGCGATCTCGACACCGTGAGTGGCGGCGTGCGCGCTCACCCGCGCGGTGTTGGGATGCTCGGCTATCGGACGAACTTCGCGAGCGCGCGGATGACCCGTGTCGGCAGCAGGGTCACGAAGATGCGCGCGGCCCTACGCCATGCGGCGGCGGCGGCGTCGCGCTCGGCATCCGTCGCGCCCGTCGGTGAGTAGCGGTCCTGCACGCGGGCGCGCGCGATCGTCTGCATCGGCTCGTGCACGTCTGGGATCTCGCGGCCGATCGCGTCGGCGTACTCATACGGCGTCTGCGACGGCCGGGCCGCGTGGCCCGCGTAGGCGCCGAGGAGGCGGGACTTGCCCCAGGCCGAGTCAATCGTGCCGAGACCGCGGAACCGCATCTCGAAACGAACGAGGCCCACGAACAGCGCGACGAGCAAGGCCGTGAGCACCGCCAGACCGGGCCGCGGGTCGATCGTCTTCGAGAGGTCGCCACCGACGCCGCTCGGCGGCGTGTCGTCGACGCCGAGCGCACCCGGATCCGGCGTGTTGTCCCGGCCGAGGAGGCCCTGGCTGTCCGTGCGACTGTTCGGGTTGGCCGGGCTGCCATCCGGATTCGTCGCCCCGGCCGTGTCGGCCCGGTCGAACGGCAGCTCAGACGGGGTGGGCTCGAACTCGATCCAGCCGTATGCCGGGAAGTACGCCTCGACCCACGCGTGGGCGTTGAGCTCGCGCACCGCGTAGCGGTTGCTCGGATCGAGCGCGCCGGAGGTGAAGCCCTCGACGACGCGCGCCGGCACCCCGACCTCACGGAGCATGACCGCCATCGACGACGCGAAGTACTCGCAGAAGTCGGCCTTGAGGTCGAACAGGAAGTAGTCCACCGGGTCGCGGCCGGCGGGTGCCGACTTCACGACGGTCGAGTACTTGTAGGTGTTCCGGAGGTACGTCTCGACGGCTTCGGCCTTGTCGTACGCCGTCACCTTGCTCTGGGTGATCTGGATCGCGAGGTCACGGACCCGTGAGGGGATGCTCGATGGCAGCTGGAGGTACTTGGTCTTGATCGTGGTCGGATACGCGACCAGCGCCTTGCGCAGCTCGTCCTTTGTCGCAATCGACACGTACGACGTGGTCGTGTAAGTGCCTTCGGCCTGATTGCGGTTGACGGCGCGCACCGAGGTCGAGTACGCGCGGTCGTCGCCGGTCTGGAACTGGAACGGCACATTCACCTTCGCCGGCTCGTTCGCGCCGAACAGCAGGTTCGTGTGCGGGACGACGATGTTGAACGTCGCGTCCATCTTCTCGCGCTCGAGCGTCGGCGGGGTCACCTTGTCGACACGATCCGTCTCTGTCGTGCGCCAGCCCGCGCCCGTGTAGAAGTCATAGGTCACCGCGCGCCAGAAATGGGCCGCCGGCGCGTCGACGTAAAAGACGATCCGGTCGCCGAGGTTCGGCGCCTGGCCGAGGCGGATCGAATCGGAGAACGAGACGCCCTGGAGGCGGCTCGGCCCGGAGACACCAGCGAAGAAGCGCTGCCACTCCGTTTGCAGCCGCTGATACGGCGCGTCGAACGTGTTGAACGCGTTCGAGACGAGGTCCGCGGCGCCGACGCGGGGCGTGAAGAACGCCATGAGGATCAGCACAAGGGTCCAGGTCAACCCACCGCGAAGGAGGCGCCAGTCCATCTCGCCCGCGGGCACGATGTTCTGACGCTCCCAGCGCTCCATCAGGTTGACGATGTGCAGCCGGGTGAGCAGCACCAGCGCGAGGAGCGTGAACAGGATGAGGTCGAAGTAGAGCGAGTTAAGTGCCAGCGACACATTCACCGTGAGGCAGATGCCGCTGAAGATGACGGCGTCCCACGGTCGGTGCTCGCGCGCCAGTGCGAACGCGCCGACGTACGTGCTCGCCCAGCACGTTGCCCCGAGCAGCAGCACGAACACCGACGGGTCGTTCGCCGATTCGCCGGCGATGATCTGGGTGACCCAGTTGTTCACGTGGACCGCGAGATCGACCGTCTTGTCATGGAGAGACGCCCCGCTGGTCGCGACGATCGTGAAGATCACGACCGTCAGCGCGCCGGCGATCGCGCCGAACAGCGTCGAGCGGCGAGCGCGCATCCGCCCGTTCCCGACGACCGTGCCGACGAGCGCGCCGGCGAGCGCGATGTACGTGAACTGCGCGTTGAGGTCGACCCACCCGGCCTGCGCGAGCGACGCTGGGTAGATGAGGATCATCACGACGTAGATGGGCAGGCCCGCCCACCCGCCGCGGAACCGCAGCTTTCGCATGTCCATCGGCGGGAGCAGCGAGCGTCGAACGGAGCCGAGGAAGAGCTCAGGCGATCGCATTCATCGCCTCGTGGAAGAGATCCTCGATGTTCATCTCGGGCAGCAGGTGCGCGGTCTTGACGCCGGCGACCGCCAGCTCGCCGAGGAGGGCGTGACGCCGGGCGCGATCGCGCCCGTCGGTGTCCTCGGAGCCGACCAGGACCGCCTGTGTCGAGATCGACGATTCGCGGAACGTGCTCGCCGGCCGCACCCACGCGCGGTCGAGCGATGGCGTGATCAGAAGCACCGATGCGCCGCGGCGGATGCGGGGCAGGGTCTCGACCATGACCTCGGCGATCGTGCGCGACCCACCCACCTGCACCTCCGCGAGGTACTGCATGAGCTTGCCGAATTGTTTCGTCCCGCGGTCCGGGTGAAGGATCTCGGCGCGCACCCCCGTCGTCACCAGGCCGACGTTCCGGTGCTCCCGGATGGCCTTCGAGACGACCGATGCCGCCACCGTCACGGCGCGCTCCTCCGTCGAGCTCTCGCCTTCGCCGCGATGCCAGTGGCGCTCGAGATCGAGGTAGATCCAGAGGTCGGCCGTCTTGTCGAGCTCGAACTCCTTCACATACAGACCCCGATGCCGGACCGACGACGGCCAGTGGATGCGATTCATCGCGTCACCCGCGCGGTAATCGCGGATGCCCATGACCATCGAGGTCGACTGCAGCGAGCGCTGCCCGGTCAGGACATTGCCCTCGAGGAAGGACCCCGGAAGCTGCCAGAACGGGAGCGGCAGCACCTTGGGATACACGAGGACGAGCGCGTCCAGCGGGATCCGGGCGACCGTCGAGAACAAACCGAAGGGGTCACCCGAGCGAAGCACGATCGGACCGAGGTGGAAGCGGCCGCGGCGCAGCGCCGGCACGCTGACCTTCCAACGCCGCACGGAGCCCCGGCCGGCGATCGACAGCACTCGTCCGGTGAGCGGCTCCGGCCAGTTCGACGTCTCGCTCACCTCGACCCAGAGCTTCGCGAGCCGGTGGTCGTTCCGGAGCTCGTAGTTGAGGTCGATCTTGTCGCCGAGGTGGGCGTAGGCCTGGCCCACGGTCCGTTTCACCGACAGGCCCTCGAGCGTCAGCCGCGCGGTGACCCACATCGCTGCGCCGACGAACAACAGGAGATACGCGAGGTAGCTGAGGAGCTCGACGCCGCTCGAGATCGCGGCGATGAAGAGCCCGACCCAGAGGACCGCGAAGTGCCAGGGCCGCATGGACCTATGTCCGCAACGCGGCCGGCGACCCGACCTCCACCGGCACGCTCGCGAGCACCTCGGCGATGACCGTGGTCTGCGCGAGGTCCTTCAACCGCGCCTGAGGCTGGAGGATCAAGCGGTGCGCGAGCGTCGGCCCGGCCAGGGCCTTCACGTCGTCCGGCACGACGTAGTCACGGCCGCGGACGGCCGCGTACGCCTGCGCCGCGCGCGCGAGCGCGAGCGAGCCGCGGGGCGACGCGCCGAGGTAGACATCCGGGTGAGACCGCGTCGCACCGACGACGGCCACCACGTACTGCTTCACGGCTTCGGCGAGATGGACGTCGCGGACGCCGGCTTGCGCCGCGAGGAGCTCGTCGGCGGTCATGACCTGCCCGAGGCTGTCGAGCGGGTGATGGACGCGCTGGGCATCCAGGATGTCGACCTCCTCAGTCGGCTTCGGGTAGCCGAGCTGGAGCCGGATGAAGAACCGGTCGAGCTGCGCTTCTGGCAGCGGGAACGTGCCTTCGTATTCGATCGGGTTCTGCGTCGCCATGACCAGGAACGGATCAGGCAGCTGGTACGTCGTTCCGTCAACGGTGACCTGTCGCTCCTCCATCGCCTCGAGGAGCGCGGACTGGGTCTTGGGCGTCGCGCGGTTGATCTCGTCGGCGAGGACGATCTGGCTCATGACCGGGCCGGCGCGGAACTCGAAGGTGTTGCGCTGCTGGTTGAAGATCGACACGCCGGTCACGTCCGAAGGCAGGAGGTCGGGGGTGAACTGGATCCGCCGGAAGCTGCAGCCGAGCGACCGACTGAAGGCCTTGGCGAGGACGGTCTTGCCGGTCCCGGGAACGTCCTCGATGAGGATGTGCCCGCGGCAGAGAAGCGCCACGAAGGCCAGCTCGACCTCATGGTGCTTCCCGAAGATGACCCGCTCGACGTTCTCGACGACACCGGCGACCTGCCGGGAGAGCGCAGTGCTGTCCAAACGAATTTCCCCCTGAAACCCCGTTTCCCGTCTAGATGGTAAGAGCCGAGCCGTCCGGCCCCCGTGGCGGCGCAGCCGCGAGAGGGGTATCCGGCGAGCTCAGCTCCCC
>DASUSA010000211.1:0-2091 GCA_036375335.1 Candidatus Limnocylindria bacterium | reverse complement strand
GAAGGCCGTCAGGGTTCAGGCGGCCGGACGCACCTGATGAGCCCGCCGATGGCCGCGGCGGCCGCGCTCACAGGCCACCTGGTCGACGTGCGGGAGCTTCTCTAGATGGAACCGGTCAAACGAGTCGCGGGGCGGATGGCGCCCCTCGACCTGGCCGACGTCGACACCGACCAGATCATCCCGAAGCAGTTCCTGAAGCGAATCGAGCGCACGGGCTACGGGCCATTCCTCTTCTATGACTGGCGGGCGCGCGGGAACTTCGTCCTCGACAGGCCCGAGTTCGCCGGCGCGCCTGTGCTGGTGGCGGGAGCGAACTTCGGATGCGGATCGTCGCGCGAGCACGCACCCTGGGCGCTGCGCGACTTCGGGTTCAAAGCGATCATCGCGCCGAGCTTCGCCGACATCTTCCGCGCCAACTGCTACAAGACTGGCCTGCTTGCCGTGACACTGCCGGAGAGCCAGGTCCGCCACCTGATGGACCTCGCGTCGGAGGATCCCACGGCCCAGGTCACCGTCGATCTCGAGGCGCAGCGGGTGCGCGGCGAGGGGTTCAGCTACCGGTTCGAGATCGACCCGTACGCGCGCGAGATGCTGCTGGGCGGCCTGGACGACATCGCCCTAGTCGAGCGGCACGACCCGGACATCGCGGCGTACGAGAAACACCGCGCGGCCTGGCTCCCCACCGTCAAGTAGCTGGAACTTCGGATAGTCCGGCCTGTCCGACACTTCGCCGCCCGAGAGTTGCGGATAGTCCGGACTATCCGGGGTTGCCGGCTACGGCTTGAGCATCGCTCCTTCTGAGGCGGATCCGACGAGCGCCGCATAGCGAGCCAGTACGCCGCGGCGGTAGTTCGGCTCGGGCGGCGACCAGTCCTTGAGACGGGCCGCGATGTCGACGTCGTGGACCGCGACGCGGCGGGCGTCCACGTCGATCTCCACGATGTCACCGTCGCGCAAGGCCGCCAGCGGGCCTCCCACGGCCGCCTCAGGCGCGACGTGCCCGATCATCAAGCCCCGCGTCGCCCCGGAGAACCGCCCGTCGGTCACCATCGCGACCGAGTCGCCCAGTCCCTCGCCGACGATCGCGGCGGTGACCTGCAGCATCTCCCGCATCCCCGGACCGCCGCGCGGTCCTTCGTAGCGAATCACGACGGTGTCCCCGGGATGGATCCTCCCGGCGTAGACCGCCGCGAACGCGTCCTCCTCGCGGTTGAAGACGCGGGCCGGACCGCGGTGAGAGGTCGGGGTGTGCTGCGTCACCTTGACCACCGACCCGTCTGGCGCGAGGTTGCCGTGGAGCACCACCAGCCCGCCTTCCGAGCGCAGCGGCCTGGACAGCGGCATGACCACCTCCTGGCCGGCCGTCTCCTTGATGTCCTCGCATTCCTCGCCGAGCGAGCGGCCCGTGACCGTCATCGCGTCGCCGTCGATGTAGCCGCCCTCGATCAGCCGCTTTGTGAGCAGCGCGATGCCCCCCGCCCTGTGCAGCTCGACCGCCGCGAAGCGGCCCCCGGGCTTGAGGTCGCAGAGCAGCGGCGTGCGCCGGCTGATGCGGTCGATGTCGTCGATCGCGAGCTCGACGCCGACCTCGCGCGCGAGCGCGAGCAGGTGGAGCACAGCGTTGGTGGAGCCTCCGCTCGCGGCAACCGCGGCGATCGCGTTGTCGAATGCGCGGCGGGTCAGGATCTTGGACGGACGCCGGTCGTTGTCCAGGACATCCAGCGCGAGCTTGCCGATCCGCTCCGCCGCCCGGTGCTTTTCCGGATCGGTCGCCGGGATGGAGTTGAAACCGACCGGCGACAGGCCGATGACCTCGAACATCATCGACATGGTGTTCGCGGTGTACTGACCGCCGCACGCCCCCGCACCCGGGCACGCGACCAGCTCCAGCTCGTGCAGGTCGGCGTCGGTGATCTTGCCCGCGGCAGCGGCGCCGATCGCTTCGTAGACGTCGCCCACCGCGACCTGACGGCCGCGGAACGGTCCCGGCATGATCGATCCGCCGTAAAGGACGATGCCCGGCCGGTCCACCCGGACCAGCGCCATGGCGGAGCCGGGTGTCGTCTTGTCGCAGGCCGCGAGGCAGACAAG
>DASUSA010000210.1:0-3237 GCA_036375335.1 Candidatus Limnocylindria bacterium | reverse complement strand
CTCACCGCGGTCCCGACGGCGACGTGCACGCGCTTCAGTAGGCCGGGCATCGGAGCGCGGATCTCCTGCCGCGCGTCGGCCGACCGGCCGCCCGCGCGACCAGCGACGACGGCCCGCTCGTCCTCGATCGCAAGACCGATCTCGTCGCCGTCGACCCACACCCGATCCGCTCCAACGAACGCGACCTCGTGGGCCAGGCCGTCGACAATCACCGACCAAACGCGTCCCGGGACGACCTCCGCGAGGTCCGCCGCGAGGACGCGATCGCCGACGAGGAAGCGGCCCTCCGGGGTGACCTCGATGAGGAGGTCACGATCACCGGCGCGCACCGCGTACCTCACCCGAGCATGTCCTCGCGCGCCGATCGCACCCACGGCGACGACCGATCCGCGATCGGCTGCGGCCGGGCGCGAATGCGGGCGATGCCCGCGAGCGCCGTGGCGACCGCGGCACTTTCTGTGACCTCGGGAGCCTGCGGCCGGCTCCAGTGCGTGGGGACGTAGTCGGTGTCGTACTGCCCGGACCGGAAGTCGGGCTCCCCCAATACAAAGGAGTGGAACGGCAGCGAGGTCGGGAGACCGGCCACGATCATCTCGCGCGCCGCCCGGCGCGCCCGGGCGATCGCAGTCGCGCGGTCGGGGCCCCACGCGATGAGCTTCGCAAGCAGCGGGTCGTAGTCGGTGGGCACCGTGAGCGGGGCCGCAAGGCCGGAGTCCATCCGGATGCCTGGCCCGCTCGGTTCGCGCACGAAGTCGACGTGTCCGCCTTGAGGCAGGAAGCCGGCGAACGGATCCTCGGCGGTGATGCGCAGCTCGATGGCCGCGCCGGTCGGTCGCACCCCGTCCTGCCCGAACGGAACCGGTTCCCCTGCCGCAATGCGGAGCTGGAGCGCGACCAGGTCGAGCCCGGTGACCAGCTCGGTCACGGGGTGCTCGACTTGAAGCCGCGTGTTCATCTCGAGGAACACGAACGTGCCGTCCGGCGCGACGAGGAACTCGGCCGTGCCAGCGTTCACATACTTCGCGGCGGAGGCGACCTTCACAGCGGCGGCTCCGAGCTTCGCGCGGAGCGCGTCGTCGACGGAGGGGCCCGGCGTTTCCTCGATGAGCTTCTGGTGACGGCGCTGGATCGAACAGTCGCGCTCGCCGAGCCACACGACCTGACCAAAGGTGTCAGCGATGATCTGGACCTCGATGTGCCGCGCGGGCTGGATCAGCCGCTCCATCAGCAGCGCGGGCGCGCCGAACGCTGTGGTGGCCTCGCCGGTCGATGCCCGCCACGCGGCAGGCACCTCCGCGGCGGAGCGAACGACGCGCATGCCCTTGCCACCTCCGCCGCCGGCCGGCTTCAGCAGGACCGGGAACCCGATGCGCTGCGCCACGGCCAGCGCATCGGCCTCGTCGCGCAGCGGCTCCATCGTCCCTTCGGCCACCGGCACGCCAGCTTTCGCCGCAAGGCGCCGGGCGGAGGTCTTCTCGCCGAGCGCGCGCTGCACCGCGCCGGGCGGCCCGATGAACGCGATGCCCGCAGCGGTGACCGCGTCGGCGAAGTCCGCGTTCTCGCTGAGGAACCCGTACCCGGGATGGATCGCGTCGCAACCGGCGCGCTTGGCGACCGCGATCACCCGTTCGATGTTCAGGTAGCTCTCGCGGGGTGAGGCCGCGCCGATCGGATAGGCGGCATCCGCGGCGCGGACGTGAGGCGACTGTCGATCGATGTCGCTGTACACCGTGGCGGTCGCGATGCCGAGCTCGCGACAGGTCCGCATCACCCGGAGCGCGATCTCGCCGCGGTTGGCCACGAGGACCTTGCGGAAGGGCGTTGCGGCTATAGCGGGATGTTCCCGTGCTTCTTCTTCGGGTTGGTGTCGCGCTTGCCGGCGAGCGCACCGAGTGCGGCCGCCAGGCGCGGCCGCGTTTCATGCGGCTCGATGATGTCGTCGAGGTAGCCGCGGGCCGCGGCGGCGTACGGGTTCGCGTACTTCTCGGCGTAGTCCTTCGTGAGCTCGGCCCGCCGCTTGTCCTGGTCCTTGGCCTTCGCGATCTCGTCCTTGTACAGGATGTTGACGGCACCCTCGGCGCCCATCACCGCGATCTCGGCACCCGCCCAGGCGACGTTGTAGTCGCCGCGGATGTGCTTGCTCGACATCACGTCGTACGCGCCGCCGTAGGCCTTGCGCGTGATCACCGTCAGTTTGGGGACCGTCGCCTCGGCGTACGCGTAGAGGAGCTTGGCTCCGTTGCGGATGATCCCGCCGTGCTCCTGCGCCGTGCCCGGAAGGAATCCGGGAACGTCCACGAAGGTGACGAGGGGGATGTTGAACGCGTCGCAGAACCGGACGAACCGCGCGGCCTTGATCGACGCGTCGATGTCGAGCACACCAGCGAGGATCATCGGCTGCTGCGCGACGACTCCGATGCTGTTGCCGTCCAGCCGGGCGAAGCCGACGAGGATGTTCTGCGCCCACTCGGCGTGCACCTCGAGCAGCTTCCCGTCGTCCACGACGCGCTTGATGACGTCGCGCATGTCGTACGGCTTGGCGGCCGAATCGGGGACCACCTGATCGAGCTCCATGTCCATTCGGTCGGCCGGGTCGTCGGTCTTAAGGCGCGGCGCTGGATCGAGGTTGTTCGACGGGAGGTAGCCGACGAGCTCGCGCAGGAGCGAGGCGCACCGGACCTCGTCGTCGGCCACGAAGTGCGCGACCCCGGATCGCCGCGCGTGGGTCTCGGCGCCGCCGAGATCATCGAACGTGACGTCCTCGTGGGTCACGGCCTTCACCACGTTCGGTCCGGTGACGAACATGTACGACGTGTCGCGGACCATGACGACGAAATCGGTGATCGCCGGCGAATAGACGGCGCCGCCGGCGCACGGCCCCATGATCGCCGAGAGCTGCGGCACCACGCCGCTCGCGAGCACGTTGCGCAGGAAGATGTCGGCGTAGCCGCCGAGCGACACGACGCCTTCCTGGATCCGTGCGCCCCCGCTGTCGTTCAGGCCGATGATCGGCGCGCCATTGCGCATCGCCTGGTCCATCACTTTCACGATCTTCGCCGCGTGGGCCTCGGCGAGACTGCCGCCGAACACCGTGAAGTCCTGCGAGAACAGGTACACGAGCCGGCCGTCGATGCGTCCGAAGCCGGTGACGACGCCGTCGCCCAGCACCTGCTCGTCGTCGGAGATGTGGTCGCTGCGACGAGCCGCGACGAACGCGTCGAGCTCGACGAAGCTGCC
>DASUSA010000209.1:0-2435 GCA_036375335.1 Candidatus Limnocylindria bacterium | reverse complement strand
GGCCGCCACCCCGTACTGAGGCGCGCGCCACCATGTTGAGGCGAACCAAGATCGTCGCCACCCTGGGTCCCGCGACCGATTCGCTCGAGGTGCTCACCGACATGATGCGCGCGGGGCTCGACGTCGCGCGCCTCAATGCCTCGCACGGCACCGTCGAGGATCGCAGGCGGCGGCTGGCGCTGGTGCGCGAGGCGGCGCAGCGCGCCGACCGTTGTGTCGGCGTGCTGCTCGACCTGGGGGGGCCCAAGATCCGCATCGAGGGTTTTCGCGACGGCCGGACGTTGCTCGTCGAAGGGGCGACCTTCATGCTCGACACCGAGCTCGATCCGAAGGCCGGGACCGCGGAACGAGTCGGGGTCGCCTACAAGGATCTGCCCCGCGACGTGGTGGTCGGCGACACGCTGCTGCTCGCCGACGGGCAGATCGTGCTCGATGTGGAACGCGTAGGTCCAACGACCATCGAAACCCGGGTGCGCGTCGGGGGCGAGCTCTCCGATCGCAAGGGTCTCAACCGCCAGGGCGGCGGCTTCTCGGCGCCGGCCGTGTCGGAGCGCGATCGGGAAGACATCCAGTTCGCGGCCGACGAGGGCGTCGACTACCTAGCCGTGTCCTTCGTGCGCGAGGCCGCCGACATCGAGCAGGCTCGCTCGCTGCTGCGCGCCGCAGGCGGCGACGCGCGCATCGTCGCCAAGATCGAGCGGCACGAAGGGGTCGAGAATCTCGCCGGCATCATTCACGCGAGCGACGTGGTGATGGTGGCCCGCGGGGACCTGGGCGTCGCGATGGGGTACGCCGAGCTCACCGGCCTGCAGAAGACCATCATCCACCAGACCCGCACGCATAATCGAGTCGTGATCACGGCGACGCAGATGATGGAGTCGATGTGCCACAACCCGGTGCCGACGCGCGCCGAGGTGAGCGACGTGGCCAACGCGGTGATGGATGGGACCGATGCGGTGATGCTTTCGGCCGAGACCGCGACCGGTCGCTATCCCGTGAAGGCCGTGGAGGCCATGGCGGAGGTCATCGAGGGGGCCGAGAAGTACCAGCTCACCCACACCCGTCACCGGCAGCGCATCATCGAAGGCCAGTTCAAGGGCACCGAGGAGGCGATCGCCATGGCCGTGATGTACACGGCCAACCACATGAAGGTGCGCGCTATCGTGGCGCTGACGGAATCGGGCGCGACGCCGTTGTGGATGTCGCGCATCCGCTCGGACATCCCCGTGTATGCCTTCACGCGGCACGAGTCGACGCGTCGGCGGGTGACGCTCTACCGCGGTGTCTATCCGGTGATCTTCGACGTCACCAACCCGACCTCGACCGAGGACCTCTACCGCGCCCTCTTCACGCGGCTGCTCGAGCTGCAGCTGGTGAAAAAGCGCGACCTCGTGATCCTCACCAAGGGTGAGCTCTCGGGTGTGCAGGGCGGCACCAACTCGATGATGATTCTCAAGGTCGCGCTCGACTGAGCGGCCGTGCACTCATGCGGACGCTGAAATACCTCGGCGCCGCGCTGGTGGTGCTGCTGCTCGCGGCGCTCGCCATCGCCTTCGGAGTCCTGCGCGGCTCGCTCCCGCGCCTCGGCGGCACACACGGTATGGCGGGCCTCACCGCCCCCGTGCGCATCGAGCGCGACTCGCGCGGCGTCCCCACCATCGAGGCGGCCAACCGCCTCGACCTCGCCTTCGCCACCGGTTTCGTGCATGCGCAGGACCGGTTTTTCCAGATGGATCTATCACGGCGCCTGGCCGCCGGGGAGCTGGCGGAGCTCTTCGGCTCCGTGGCCCTCTCCCAGGACCGACAGGCGCGCGTGTTCCGCTTTCGCACCCTCGCGCGGGAGGTCCTGGCCGAGGCGACTCCCGTGCAGCGCGCCCTGGTCGAGGCGTACACGAGAGGGGTGAACGCGGGGCTCGCGGACCTGTCTGCCCGGCCCTGGGAGTACTGGCTGCTGGGCGCGCGGCCCTCGCCCTGGAAGGCCGAGGACACGGTTCTGGTGGTGTACGCCATGTGGTGGGATCTGCAGGCCGACGGTCTGCGGCGCGAGATCCAGCGGCAGGAGATCAACGCGCGCCTTAAAGGCGCGGAGTGCGGCGGGGGCTGGAAGTGCGCTCTCGGATTCCTGTATCCGCGGGGAACGAGCTGGGATGCGCCGCTCGAAGGGTACGAGCTGGTCCACCACACGCCTCCGGCCGCGATTCCCGGTGAGACCGTGCTCGACGTGCGCGCCGGGCCTGCTCCAGCGACCGCGCCCGGGGTGGCGCTGCGCGCCGGGGCGGCGGGCAGCAACAGCTGGGTGGTCGCGGGTCAACTGACGACCACAGGCGCCGCGCTCGTCGCCAACGACATGCATCTCACACAGCGGGTGCCGGCCACCTGGTACCACGCGCGGCTCAAAGTTGTCCCCGGCGGCGCCTCCACCCCGGTCGACCTCA
>DASUSA010000208.1:0-14821 GCA_036375335.1 Candidatus Limnocylindria bacterium | reverse complement strand
AGCACCTCGTCGGTGTG
Organism: Candidatus Limnocylindria bacterium; assembly: GCA_036375335.1. Lineage (GTDB taxonomy): Bacteria > Chloroflexota > Limnocylindria > P2-11E > P2-11E > UBA4735. Next base: position 14,804 of record DASUSA010000208.1, on the reverse strand, counting down.
CTCGCCGAGCAGCGGCGGGTGCGTCCGCACCGACGGCGGCGTCCCGTCCATCCGCACCGGGATCCCGGGCGCGCGCACGCGGCCCGCGGTCGGGTGGTCGATCTCCGCGATGAGCCCGAGGTGCCGGACCGTCGGGTCCGCGAACACGTCGTCGAGGCCGTTGATCGGCCCGACAGGCACGTTCGCCTTGCGCAGCCGCGCCACGACGTCAGCTTTCCGAAGCGCGGCGATGCGCTTCTCGAGCAGTGGGATGAGGACCGCGCGGTTCTGGATGCGCGCGCCGTTATCCGCGAAGCGCGCGTCGTCCGCGAGATCGTCCAGGTCGAGGGCTGTACAGAGCCGCTCGAAGAGGGCGTTATTGCCGGCGCACACGTTCACGAAGCCATCGGCCGCGCGGAACGTCTGGTACGGGACGATCGACGCGTGGACGTTCCCCTCCGGCCTGGGCACCGTGCCATCCGCGAAGTACCGCGCGGCCTGCCGCGAGAGGAGCGCGACCTGCCCGCCGATCATCGTTGCGTCGATGGCCTGGCCTTCGCCGGTGCGCTCGCGTGCGTGCAGCGCGGCGAGAATGGCGAACGCCGCGAACATCCCCGCCACCATGTCGGCTTGGGGGACCCCGACCATCACCGGATCGCCGCCCGGCGGACCGGTGAGGCTCATGATCCCGCCCATCCCCTGGACGATGAGGTCGTAAGCGGCCCACGCGCGGCCCGGGCCGTCCTGGCCGAATCCGGAGATCTGACAGAAGATCGCGCGCGGATTGAGCGCGCGGATGCGCGCCTTGGAGAATCCGAGGCGGCTAAGCGTGCCGGGACTGAAGTTCTCCACCACGACGTCGGCCCGCTCGACCAGCCGTTCGAGCACCTTCGCGCCATCGGGATGCTTGAGGTCGAGCGTGATGCTGCGCTTGTTGCGATTGATCGAGAGGTAGTAGGCGGAGACGCCGTTCATGTACGGCGGCGCCCAGCCGCGCGTCTCGTCGCCCGTGCCCGGTTGCTCGACCTTGATCACCTCGGCGCCGTGATCGGCGAGCATGAGCGTGCAGTACGGCCCGGCGAGCGCGCGGGTGAGATCGACGACCCGGATCCCGGCCAGCGCGCCTTCCGCGGCCCCGCCGCTGATCGCCGGCAGCGCCTCAAGGGTGTCCTCGTCGCGGAGGATCGCGTCGGCTTCGCGCTGCTCGCCGTTCACGATGAACGCCGCGGTCTCGGCCGCCGGGATCCCAAGGCCCTGCACGACCTCCAGCGCAGAGCGTCCCGCGCCGTCGACGCGCAGCTGCTTGACCCCGCCCGGGCTGAACTGCCGCAGCTCGCCATGGAGCACGAGCGTGATCACGGCGCGATCTCAAGCGTCGGCCCGACGACCCCGCGCGTTGGGCCGTCGAGCCGGTCATCGACCAGCCGCATCGTCTCCCGGAACAGCCTGACCGCCGCCTCGGCTTGAGTGAACGCGTCGCCACCCTCGAGTCCGTAGGCGCTTCGGTGCGCGGCGGTCCAGACCGGCCCGCCCGCGGCGCGGACGATCGTCAGGTACTCGTTCTCCGTCGGGATTGGGGTGAGGAACGCCACAGCCACGATCCGCTCGCACCTGCCCATGAGCGCCGCGGCCGCGTGCAGCGCCTTCGATTCGTGACGGCGCTCCAGGGCGTCGCGGATCTTGAACACGTACTCGCAGGACGACCCCGCCTTCTCGCGGAGGTACGCGGTGGCCGCCGGCCGGAGCGACGCGAAGTCGAACGCCCGGCAGACCAGGCGAAGGTGCTCGAGCCCACCGCCGCGGTCGACGAGGACCCGCATGGCGGCATACGACGGCACGGCCCAGATCGCCTTGTCGGGGAGTTCGAGCTGCGCGACCTGCTCGTCGTGCGTGATCGAGCTCGACATCACTAGCCGGCCGTTGATGAACGACGGACGCGTCGGCCACTTGTCCGCCTGACCGGCGACGACGGACTCGATGTCGAGGTCACTCCAGCGCGAGACGTCGCCGCGCGCCGCGCTCCCGAGCACGGCGATCCCGCGTACGGCCGGCCCGTCAGCGAGTGTGGCGAGAGCGGCTATCAGCGCTGGCGTCAGGACGTCGCCGACCGATGTGGCCATGAATTCGCAGAGTACCGTCTGGTCGTGGTGGAGACGGCGACCCTCCCGCTGTTCCCCTTGGGGAGCGTCCTGTTCCCCGGGATGCTCCTGCCGCTTCACATCTTCGAGCCGCGGTACCGCCTCCTGCTGCAGCGCGCCCTGCAGAACGATCAGCCGTTCGGGATCGTTCTCATCAGCTCCGGGCCTGAGGTCGGTGGCGCCGCCGAGCCACACCGGATTGGTACGACCGCGCGCGTGGTCGGCACGACGCCGCTGCCGGGCGGCCGGTCATTCATCATCGTGCGCGGCGAGCGTCGCTTCGCGATCGAGACGATCGATGCCGAACGCGAGCCGTATCTCGTCGCCGGGATCCGCTACCTCGACGAAGACGACGGCGCGGACGCGGCCGAGCTGGCCGATCGCGCGGCGGACACGTTCGGGCAATACCTCACCGGCATCATGTCGACCTCGAACGATGCCCGGACGGAGGTACCGCTCGGAGAGCTGCGCGAAGGCACCCCAGCCGAGGTCTCATACCGGATCGCTGGGGGTCTTGGCATCGACGCCGCCGAGCGCCAGCGCCTCCTCGAGACCGAACGCGCCAGGCCGCGGCTCGAATCGGTCCTCCGGCTGCTCGAGCGTGAGAACACGCTGCTCAAGGAGCTGCTCCTGCGGCTCCGCGCGCGCGGCGAGGCACCGCCGCTCAACTAGCGGATCCCCGCGGCGTGCACGATCTCGCCGCCGACGATCGTCGCGCTCACGTTCAGCGCCGGCCACTCCTCCACCGGCGTCGACGCGAGATCGCGTTCGACCACGGTCGCGTCGCAGCGCATCCCGACCGCGAGGGTGCCCCGTTCGCGCTCCGCGGTCATCGCGTACGCCGCCCCAGATGTGTAGCCCGCGAGCGCCTCGGCGAGCGTGAGCGCCTCCTCGGGGTGCCAGCGATCGGCATCACCCGGTCGCTGGCGTGCCACCGCCGCGTGGATCCCGAGCAACGGATCGATCGGCTCGACGGGCGCGTCGGAGCCGAACGCGAGATGTGTGCCGGCCGACAGCAGCTGCCGCCACGGGTATGCCCTCGTCGCGCGCTCGTGGCCCCAGTAGCGATCGACGAGGTCGCGGTCACTCGTCGCGTGGATCGGCTGCATCGACGCGATCACGCCGAGCGTGCCGAAGCGAGCGATGTCTTCTCGCCGCAGGAGCTGCAGATGCTCGACGCGCTGCCGGAGCGCCGGATGCGTCGTCCGGGTCGGTGCGATCCCATCCAGCGCCACCCGCACCGCCCGATCGCCGATCGCGTGGATCGCGACGGCGATGCCGCTCTCCGCCGCGCGGATCACGTCCGGTCCGAGCGTCGCCGGATCGACCGTGAGCAACCCGCGGTCGCCGGTGCCGACGTACGGTTCTTCGAGCGCGGCGGTCTGCGAGCCGAGCGCACCGTCGGTAAAGATCTTCAGATGACCGACCCGCAGCCACTCGTCGCCGAGACCGCTGCGCAGCCCGAGCGCGATGGCGGCGTCGAGGCTGGCGTGCGGGATGCCCATCGCGACGCGGAGCCGCAGGTCGCCGTGGTCGCGGCGACGCTGGAACGCGCTGAACGCGGCGGCCTGCTCGAGATCCTCGATCGCCGTGATGCCGCGACGGTGGGCCTCGCGCTGCCCGCGCTCGATCGCGGCGAAGCAGTCATCACTCGTTGGCGGCGGCACGACCACGTCGGCGAGGCGGTTCGCATTCTCCTTCAGGATCCCGGTCGGGGCGCCCGCCGCATCGCGTTCGATCGCCCCGCCGGCCGGATTCTTTGTACCCGCCTCGATCCCGGCCGCACGCAGGGCGGCGCTGTTGAGCCAGCGCGAGTGGCCGTCGCGGCTGCGCAGCGCGGCCGGGCGACCATCGGTCGCGCGATCAAGCTCGGCAGCTGTCGGCCACCGACCCCACCGGTTCTTGTCGAACCGGCCACCCTGGACCCAGGCCGACCGCGGCAGGGCCCGGGCGTGCTCCGCGATACGCGACAGCGCGGCCTCGACCGTCGGCTCGTCGCGCAGGTCGATCTGATCCATCTGGATCGCCCACCACGTGAAGTGCACGTGCGTGTCGTGCCAGCCGGCCGTCATGAGCCCACCGCTCAGATCGACGCGCTCGGCCGTGGCGTACGCCTTCGCGAGGTCGGCGGCGCGCCCGACGGCCCGGACCACGCCGTCGATGGCGACGAGCGCTTCCGCGCTGGTGCCGTCGCCGACGTGGATCCGTCCGCCGTGGAAGAGCTGCGCGCTCACGCGCGCCGGATGCTAGCTATCGCTCTCGATCGGTGCGCCGATGAGGCTGCCGTACTCGGTCCAGCTTCCGTCGTAGTTCCGGACCTTCTCGTGACCGAGGAGGTACTTCAACACGAACCAGGTGTGGGAGCTGCGTTCGCCGATCCGGCAGTACGCGATCGTCTCGGTCGAGCCGTCGAGGCCCTTGTCGTTGTAGATCCGAGTGAGCTCGTCGGCGGCCTTGAATCGGCCGTCCTCGGCCACGGCCGTGGCCCACGGGACGTTCACCGCGCCTTTGATGTGTCCGGCCCGTTGCGCCCCTTCCTGGGGAAGGTTCTCGGGAGCGAGGAGCTCGCCCGAGAATTCCTTCGGCGAGCGCACGTCGACGAGCTTCTTGCCGTTGTGCTCGACCGTCTCGAGAACGTACTGGCGAAGTGCGCGCACTGCTGCGTCCGGCGCCTTCGCGCTGTAGCGGGTCGCCGGGTATGTCGGCACCGCGCTGGTCGTCGGCCGTTGCTCCGCGAGCCACTTGGTGCGCCCGCCATTCACGAGCCGGACATCGACGTGGCCGTAGTACTTGAGGAGCCAGAAGAACCAGGCGGCGAACCAGTTGTTGTTGTCGCCGTAGACCGCGATGGTGGTGCTCGGCCTCACGCCGTACTTTCCGAGCAGGGCCTCGAGCTCGTCCTTCGAGAGCAGGTCCCGCACCGGACGCTGCTGGAGATCGGTCTTCCAGTTCAGTCCGATCGCGCCGTCGACGTGGGCCTGGTCGTACGCCGTCGTGTCGACGTCGACCTCGAATACCCGGACGCTCGGATCGGTCGCGTGCTCCGCGAGCCACTCGGTCTCGACGAGCGCTTCGGGATGGGCATAGCCGGACATTCAAAAGCCTCTTTCATTCGATGCCCGCCCACGGTGGACGGGTCCATTTAGCTGGCGTCGGCGAGGGCAGGCCGCTGGGACTCAGCGGCCTAGAGACACCAGCAGGTGAGCCCGAAGCAGTCCGGGCCCCGGGAAATCGGGTTGTCGGGATTCCCGACCTGGTGAGTCAACAATCCCGTTGTAGCACGGGACCGGGCTACAGCCAAGGGGTCACCACCGCCGGCAGCTCGGACAGGTGCTCGACGACCGCGTCCGGGTGGATGTCCGCCGGCAGGGGTAGCGCCTCAGTCCGTCGGAGCACGGCTCGGATGCCGAGGGCCTGGGCACCACGCACGTCGGCGATCGGGTTGTCGCCGACCATGAACGCCTCGTGCGGGCCGACGGCCGCGAGCTCGAGCGCGCGATCGAACATCGCGCGATGCGGCTTCCGCCAGCCCACGTCGTGCGAGGTCGCGATGCCGTCGATGGCATCGGCGAGGCCGGCGCGCTCCCAGTCGCGCATGACCTCGGCGTCGCCACGCGCCAGGGTGTTCGTCACGAGCACGATCCGCAGTCCCTGGCGTTTGCACCAGCGCACCGCGTCGGCGGCGCCGGGCACCGGCGCCGAGACGAGATCGAGCGGGACCGCGCACGCAGACCGCAGGCGGTCGACATCGACGTCGCACTCGATCCCCCGCTCGGCGAACCACTCCTCGTACCAGCGATTCGTCTCCTGCCGGAGCGCGTCGGGCCGCTCGAGGTCCGTCTCGGCGAGCGCGTCGAACCAATCCCGATGCCCGAACGCACTGCTGAGGTGCTGCGTGATGAGGGGGACGCGCGCCTCCAGTGGCGCCCAGTGCTCGACGAGCGTGTCGCCGACATCGAAGAACGCAGCCCGTAGGCCCACGCGAATATCGTATCGACGGTGCTCGATTTCGATCAGCTCGCATTCATCGAGAAGTGGCGCCAGCGCGCGGCGCGGGGCGTCGTGATCGCGCTCGACGGCACGCGTGGCGACATCGTCGTGACGATGCGCGCAGGCGAGCTCGGCGAGCGGCTTGATCTACGCGGCAAGGACGCCACCGGAGCGGTGCGCAAGGCGCGACTCTCGATCGGCGATCGCGTGACGATGGCGATCGAGTACACGGCGACGGACGTCACCGGTGGCGCGGGCGCCGGCGTCAGCGGCGACCTAGTCGCTCCCGGGGCGATCGTCGAGGGGACAGTGTCCGAAACTGGCGACCTCACGGTCGTCGACTGCGGGCTCGCGCTTTTGGTGAAAGGCGACAGCCTGCGGGCAAAGGTCGGCGACGTTGTGCGGTTCACGATCGCGGACGAGGGCCGCGCCTACCTCATCCCGACCCGCTAGTCGGGAGCTTCTGGAGCTCTTCGGCGATCTCTTCCTCGTCGGGGACCTCGCGCAGGGTGTGGACGTCGATGTACCGCACGATGCCCTGGGCATCCACGACGACGATCGCGCGTTCCGGCCGACCGATCTCCTCGTTGAACACGCCGTACAAGCGCGAGACCGCGCCGTGCGGCCAGAAGTCAGAGCAGAACGGGTAGCTCGTGATGCCGAGCTGTTCGGCCCACGCCTTCAGCGCATACACCGAGTCGCACGTGATACCCACGACCTGGGTCGTCCCCGCCTCGTATCGCTGCTGGAGCGACGCGAGCGCCGGAGCTTCGTGGTTTCAGGTGCCGCTGAACGCGAAGGCCATGAACGCGACGACCACGCGCTGGCCCCGCAGGGCCGAGAGCGTGATCGTGCGACCGTCGTGTGCGCGGAGCGTGAAATCCGGCGCCGGATCACCGACCTTGAGGGTCTTCGTCTCGGTCGCGATCTTCGTGCGACCTTTCGGTCGCTGTTCGCTCGCGGCGGGTCGCTGTTCAGCCACGTCCCTAAGATAGCCCGCATGCGGACGCGAGGCGCCGAAGGCCGGCGGATCACCGCGCGACGCCGTGAGTTCCTCGCGTACGAGACGGTGTGCCCATTCTGCGGCGAGCACGTCGGCCCGCGATTCGTGACCCGCGAGCATTCGGATGTGCCGCCGAACCCGCCGTACGCCGCGTCGGTGCGCTGCCCGCGTTGCCGCGAGACCTATGAGGTGGTGTTCAGCGAGGACTAGGGAAGTACGGTGACGATGAGGAAGACGCCCTCGTCTTCCATCCAGGTGGTCCCGTCGATCACGGGACGGAGATGGATCGAGTACACACCCGGCATCGCCGGGGCCCTGACCTGGAAGGTGAATGTCGCGTTCTGACCGGTCGCGACCGTGGCCTCGGTCTGCGTCGCCACACGGCTCGAGTACGGCCAGCTGACGCTGAGCGCCGCCCAGGTGACGTCATCGAGGTTGATGCCGAGGCGCGCTTCCTCGCCGAGAACACCCTTGACCCACGGGCTCGTGCCGGTGTTCGTGAATACGAGCGTCAAGGGCGAGCTGATCTGCCCGGCGCGGAGCGTCGGATACGGCGACTGCGACACCCACTTCGAGTGGAAACTCGACGTGCTGACGATGACCATGAAGACGCCGGAGTCCTCCATCCAGGTCACCCCGTCGATCACGGGACGCAGGGGCAGGCGATACGTGCCCGGCGTCGTCGGCGCGCGGACATTGAATGTGAACGTGCCGGTCTGGCCTGGTCCGACGGTCGCTTCGGTCGTCGTCGCGAGCCGGTTGCCCGAGAGCCAGCCGTCATTCATCCCGAGGCTCGCGAACGTGAGCGTGTCGCCGTTCAGTCCGAGGTTGGCCTGCTTGCCGGCCACGCCGCGCTGCCACGTCGCGGTCCCGGTGTTCTGGAACTTCACAGTGAGCGACGTCGACGTGGCGGCGGCGAGCGTCGGCCACGCGCTCTCGCTCTGGAACGCGGCGTGGAAGCTCGGGGACGGTGGGGGCGGCGTGACCGAACCGCCGGCGGTCGCGAAGTCCCACTCATTGGTGACCATCACGCTGTTCACATTGATGTCGAAGCGGACGTGATAGGTCGTGCCCGCGGCGAGGGGCTTCTGCGGGATGATCACCTGGTAGTCGTACTCGAATTGCTGCGGCGCGTAGTAGATCGGAACGCGCGAGCCGTCCGGCGCGACGATCTCCGCGGCGCGCATCGTGACTCCCTGGCCGGCCGAGTACACGATCATGATCGGATAGCCGACCGGACCGGAGACCCCGGCCGGGAGCGGGCTCGGCGACTCGCCGCCGCTCCAGCTCGTCGGGATGCCGCCCTGTCCGGCCGCGGGGGAGCGCACGAAGTCGACCGGGTGCTGGCTGAAGTCGTACACGAAGTCCCCGACCGTCGAGGCACGGCTGCCGACCGTGGAGAAGCCCCAGCCGGCCGATACGGAATTCGGGTGCATCATGCCGAGGCGGTGGTACGGCGCGTCCCAGAGCTGGTTCACGCCGGCGATCCCGGTCGGGCCGCCGGTCGCGACCTCGCTCACGAATGACGTCGTCCAGCCGGTGGCGATGAGCCGGTCGCGAGCGGAGTAGCCGGTGTAGTACGGCAGCCCGCTGGTCTCGTAGTGGCCCATGTAGCTGTTGGCGGAGCTGTAGTTCGCGTGGTTCTGTGACGCGGCGTTCACGCGCGGGTCGGCCCCGATCGTGGGTGCGCCGACGGACGCGCGGTGGTCATTCATGGTCTGAAGCATGTCGAGCTGGACGGCCGACTGCGTCGCATCCGCGGTCGTGGTGCTGAGCGCGTCCGCCGAGCGGGCGTTCAGTCCAACGGTCGGTAGCGCGAGGAGCAGGGCAAGCGCCGCGAGAGTCAGCTTCCTCATCCACAAGGGCAACGCTCACGCGGGCGACGCCGTTATCGCGTCGTTACCGAAGAGGGGACCCGTACCAGTACGAAAGTCCGGCCAGCGCCGCCCGCCCGCGGCGCCGCCGTCACAGGATCAGAGCTACTTCTTCTTCGCCTTCTTCTTCGCGGTCTTCTTGGCAGCCTTCTTCTTCGCCGGCATTTAGGTCACCTCCCTTCCTCGAAAAGTGATCGGCGCGTCCAGCGCTCAGAACAGCCGCCGCTGCCGCCCGGTCATGCGACCGGCCTGGCTGGAGCGAGCGAGCCATTCCTCGAATTCGCGTCGCGGGATGCGCCAGATCCGACCGACCCGGACCGCGGGAATGCGCTCCGGATCCGCGTCGTCCACTGCGCCGAGGCGGCGCAAGATGGTCGTGGGGTGGACACGCAGGCGCTTGGCCACCTCGTCGGGCGTGAGAAACTCGGCATCGTCCGACAACGTGGACACTGCACCTCCTGCGGAGACAGCTGCTACGAGCATCACCTGCGTGAGTGCACTCTACCTGCACTGTCAACAGGCGGCAAGGCCCGCCACGAGCGACCGAGGAGCCGGAGGGCGCGTTCGAGCCGGGCCCGGTTCGCAGGGTCGTTCAGCCATCGCGATGCGCCGCTTGGGTGGGGCAAGGGGATCAGCAGAGCGTCGTGCAGCTGCGGGCTGCGCTTCGATCGCCCGACCACCTCGCTGAGCGCGGCCTTTCCCCAGAGGCGGTCGATCGCGAGCGTGCCGACGAGCAGGATGATCTCCGGTCTCACGAGCGCGAGCTCGGCATCGAGCCACGGTGCACAGAGCGCGATCTCCGGGGGCGATGGCCGGCGGTCTCCCGCTCCGGCCGGGGCTTTTCCCGGGAAGCATTTCGTGATCGCCGTGCGGTACGGCATGTCGTCCTCGGCGATGCCCGCGCGCGCGAGCCAACGGCGCAGCTCGGCGCCGGCGCGACCGGAGAATGGCGTGCGCGTGGACAGCTCGACCACACCCGGCGCTTGGCCGACGATGATCACGCGATCGGTGATCTCGCCCGCCACGACCGGCGCGGCCATGTCGAGGTAGCCCGCTGCGACGCACTTCGTGCACGCGCGGATGCGGCCGTGAAGGCGCCGTAGCTGCGCTTGGTCTCTCGGATCGCGCGTCACCATCGCCGCTAGACTGACCTCATTCCGCGGGGTGTGGCCTAGCCCGGTTCAAGGCACCAGTCTGGGGGACTGGAGATCCCGGGTTCAAATCCCGGCACCCCGACAGCGAGTGAACTAGGAGGTCACTTCACCGGAAGGCGAAGCACGCTTCGCTTGCGCCTCTACCGCCGCCGCGACGCTTGCCGGAAGCGCGACGTGGAATGAGGTCCCCTTCCCCACCTCGCTGTCCGCCCAGATGCGTCCGTTGTGCCGGTCGACGATCTCCTTCGTGATGTACAGCCCGAGGCCCATGCCGCCGACGTCACGCGCGAGGCGGTCCGGAGAGCGGTAGAACAGCCCGAACACCCGCTCGATCTCGGCTGGGCGGATCCCGATGCCATGATCGCCAACCGAGAACTCGACCTCGTTGTCCCCGGCCCGCTTCACGCTCACGTCGATCGACCCGCCGTCCGGCGAGTACTTCATCGCGTTGCCGATGAGGTTGTTCAGGACCTGCTCGAGGTGGTCGCGGTCACCGCGCACGCCGAGCCTCGCGTCCGGGTCGTAGTTGAGACGGAGCTCGTGCTTCGTCGCCATGAGCTGATGACGGCGCATGACCTCGGCGATGAGCTCCGGGAGGTCAACGTCCGAGAGGCGCAGTTCGAGCCTGCCGGATTCGATGCGCGACACGTCAAGCAGCTCGTCGACGAGGCGCGCGAGCTTCGACGTCTGGCGCTGCACCACCTCGAGCTGCTCGAGCAGCGTCTCCTCCTCCTTCTTCCAGTCCGTCTCGTTCGGGCGCCCGGCGCCGAGGCGCCGCCTGATCCGGCGGACCGCGATCTGAACGAATCCCGACATCGCCGTGATCGGCGTCTTGAGCTCGTGCGACGCGATCGAGAGGAATTGCGATTTCAGCTTGTCGAGCTCCTGGAGTTTTGCGTAGCTCGACTGGAGCTCGGTCCGTGCCTCGTCGAGGTCGCGGACCCGCGCCTGGAGCTCGGCCGTCGCGTGCGCGACCCGGTCCTGCAGTCCCTCGTTCAGGTCGTTGATCGTCCGGTTCGCCGCCTCGAGGTCCGCGACCCGCGCCCGGAGCTGCTCGCCGAGCCTTCGGCGCTCGAGCCCACGCGCGACCGTCGCGCGGAGCTCTTCGACGTCGGCGGGCTTCAGCATGTAGTCGTACGCCCCCTCGCGAAGGGCCTTCACCGCCGACTCGAGCGATGCGTAACCGGTGAGGACGATTCCCACGGTCTCCCGTGACTTGCGCCTGGCCGCGGCCAGAACGTCCATCCCGTCGAAGTCGTCGAGGCGCAGGTCGGTCAGCACGAGGTCGAACTCCTCGGCTTCGATCTGCGCGAGCGCGTCGTCGGCTCGGAGCGCCGTCGCGACGCTGTAGCCGTCCATCTCGAGGATGGCGGCCATGGTGATGGTGACGCTCTCCTCGTCGTCGACGATGAGGACCCTAGGCGGCACTCGGCGGTGGACCTCCGATCGGCAACGTCATGCTGAACACCGATCCGCCACCCGGACGGTTGCGGACCTGGAGCCGGCCACCGTGGCTCTGGGCGATCCCGAGGCTGACCCAGAGGCCGAGGCCGGTCCCCTTCTCGCCCTTCGTGGAGAAGAACGGCTCGAAGATGTGCGGCAGGTATTCCTCCGCGATGCCCGGCCCAGTGTCCGCGACCTGGATCCGGACTGCGTCCGTCCTGATGAATCCGGACGCCGCATCGCGATGCGATTCCGTCGAGACGGTGACGAGCCCACCCTTCGGCATGGCTTCGGCGGCGTTCAACACGAGATTCAGGATGACCTGCTTGATCTGGTCCGCGGAGGCCATGACCCGCGGCAGGTCCGGCTGGAGCTGCTTCTCGACCTTCACGTTGCGCTCCCGCAGCCGCTTCGTGACCAGGGACTCGGCCTCTTCGACGAGCGCGTTGAGGTCCGTGGGCACCAGGTCCGCGGCCGGTCGGTAGAAGCCGAGCATCTGGCGCAGGATCCGGCTCATCCGCTCGGTCTCTTTCATCGCGATGTTGAGGAACTTGGCGTTCGGATCGTCGGCTGGAGAGCGCTTCACGAGGAGGTAGAGCGCGTTCTGGATCGCCTCGAGCGGATTGTTGATCTCGTGCGCGATCGACGCCGCGAGCCGGCCGGTCGCCGCCAGCTTCTCGGAATCGAACAGCGCTTGCTCCAGGCGGCGGCGCTCGAGCTCGCGCAGTCGACCGACGTCTTGCATGACCGACACGGTCGCGACGGTCGCGCCCATGGCGTCACGCACCTCGTTGGTGGTCACCTGCATCTCGAGCTCCTCGCCCGTATCCACGTCGGTGAGGCGCAGCTCGCCTGATCGCCGGGGCGATGGGTCGAGGGAGAGCTGGGCGAGGAACGACGTGAACTTCGCGTCGTTGCGCATCGCGACCTGCGCCCGCCGGGGCTGGCCGAGCGGATCGCGCGGTGGCTTGAACAGCCGTTCAGCGGCGGCATTCAGGCTCACGATCGCTTCGGTGTTGTCGACCACGATGATCGGGTTCGGCACATTGCGGAGCACGAGGTCCAGCCGGTCGCGCTCCAGGCGGATCTCCTGGTCGACCGACTGCAGACGCTGGATGTTCGCAGAGAGCTCCTGGGTCACGTGCCGCAGATCGGTCACGTTCTTGAGGACCGACACCACGCCCTTGGTCCCGATGCGGAAGTTCGTGGCCGGCGAGGTGATGACCTCGAAGATGAGGTCGTCGCCCTCGATCGGGTCGACCAACGTCAGCTCGCGGGTGCGCTCGCTGGCGCTCTGGAGGTTCCAGGTCGACAGCGCCGCGGTGAACAGGAAGTTGTTCATCGAGATGGCATGGGCCTTTCCCGCGCTGTCGTCCTTGCCGCTCTTGAACAGCAGCTCGGCACTGTGGTTCGCGAGCACCAGCTCGTTCTGCTCGTCGGTCACGACGACCGGATCGGCGAACGCATTGACCATCCACCAGAGCCATTCCTTCTCGATCGCGTGGGCTTCCCCGCCGTGGCGCAGCTCCGCCACGTCGCGGGCCTGCGCAAGGAGATCGCTGGCCTGGCTGGTGAACGGCACCAGTGCCTGCACGTCCGCGTCGCTCGCCGGTGCGCCCTTGGACAGGAGCACGACGCCGATCGGTGGACGCCCGGAGCTGCGCAGCGGCGTGACCACGAACGTTTCGAACCCGAGCTCCGTGAGGACCTCACGCGCCGTCGCGGTGATCCGCAGGTCGGACGCGACATCGTCGACGCGCTGGGTCACCCCGCTCTGGAACGCGACCACGCTCGGGTCCTGCAGGTTCGCCAGCGGGACGGTGAACGCCTCGGCGATCTGGTCAGCGATGCCCCGGCCGAAGCGGCCGCGGATCACCCGCGCGCGCTCGTCGACGATCGCCACCACCGCCCGCTCGTATCCAAACGCGCGGGCGAGGCCGTCGAGCACGGGCACGAGCGCGGCCTCGGGATCGCTCCCGGCCAGCAGCTCGCGCGGCAGGGAATCGATGTCGTCGAGCGCGGAACGCCCGGTCGCTCCGGCCATCAGCCGGTCACCGCGCCGCTAGCGACGTTCCGCGGCGCCGGCTGGTGCCGACGACGGCGTTCCGGACATCCCGCCCGAACCGATCGACCCACCCGTCGTGCTGCCGCCCGGAGCCGGCCGCGCGACCGTGCCGGTGATGCCGAGCGCTTCGGCGTAGCGCAGGTACGTGTCGATCGACGCCACGACGACGCGGGCTTCGACCGTGATGAGGTCGATGCCGACGAGCGAGACGCGGATCCAGGCGTCGATGACGATGCCCTTGTCCAGGATGCGGTCGAGGACATCGATGAGGCTCGATCCACCAGCGGCGCGTTCAACGGGCATGGTTCTCTTCTCCTAACGCTTCGGAGTCGCGGATTTGAGCGTGCGTTCCAGGTCAGCGATGCGTTGCTCGAGACGCTTGATCTCACCGGCTCCTTCGCCGACTCCCGATCCGGCGGCGCTCGCCGTGGCGGGCGCAACGAGGTTGCGGTCGTAGCGCCACCAATTCAGCCCGATCTGCTCAGCCTTATCGATCGAGCAGACCAACAGGCGGATGCGGATCGTGAGGAGCTCGACGTTCGCGAGGGAGATGCTGATGTCGCCCGCGACGACGAGGCCCTTGTCGAGGACCCGATCGAGGATGTCGATGATGCTCGTCGATGGACCGGGAGCGACGCTCCGTGACATGCTCATTCGCGGCTCACAATAGCTTTCCGATCGGACCGAGGCCGAGGTTGAGGTCGTCGGGGTCCAGACCGAACGCCACGGCCATCTCGCGGACTTTCGCCTCGAGGCGCATCAGCGCGACACCCACCCGTTCGATCTCGTCATCGGTCAGCGTTCCTCCGTCCATTCGTCTGATCGCCTGTCGCTCGAGAAGCTGCCGAAGGAACTCGACCAGGGTCAGGACGAGCTTCGCCAACCCCTGCTCGACGCCCTCGGGATCGACGTTGACTCGGTCGGGCAGGAGTCCCCGGACGCGCTCCAGCTCCCGCCGCAGCTCGCCGATCTCATCCTCCATGCCCACCCCCCAACTCCTCGGTGAAGCTGTAGGGCGGCCACGGACCGCTCACCACCGCGCGCACGCCGTCGATCGCACCCGCAGCCACGGTCGCTCGCGCCTTGAGCGCGTCGGCCGCGTCCCTTCCGGCCAGCAGCGACATGGACAGCGCCACCTCGGCACTCGGGCAACTTTCG